>CAZHHK010000032.1:0-27299 GCA_964531405.1 uncultured Spirochaetales bacterium
TTTATTTGCAATTATTTTTGATTTATGCTAAAAAAGTTTTTAATAAAAGGGGAAAAATATATACAGGGCGAATCAAAACATATAATAAAAGGGAGAGAAATATGTCGTTATATAAGAATGCCAATAGGCAGGCATTATTTTTTATTCTGCCTGCATTAATAGCGATGCTTTTTGTACACATAATACCCATTGTATGGGGTGTTTTGATAGGTTTTTTTGAATTAAACACCTACACATTAACCAAATATTTTGCGGCACCGTTTATAGGGATAAAAAACTTTGTACAGATATTTACAAGCGGACTTGACGTAGGAGATAAGTTTATAAGGTCAATGCTTAATATATTTTTATTTGGCATTGTTTGTATTCCGATTGATTTTGTCATATCGTTTGCAGTAGCATTGTTATTAAATCAGAATTTCTGGGGCAGAACTGTTGTAAGGGGACTGGTATTATTACCCTGGATAACACCGGATTCTGTTATGTATAATGTATGGAGATTCATATTTCAGGCGAGAATAGGCATATTAAACAAATATCTTCTGGCGTTTGGTATAATTAAGGAGCCTGTAATATGGCTTATAGGAGACAAAGCATTATACGCTGTAATGATAGCGAACATCTGGAAGAATTGGCCATTGGCATCATTGATATTACTCGCTGGTTTACAAAATATACCAAGTGATTTATATGAAGCTGCGAAGATTGATGGAGCTAACTGGTGGCAGAGATTTAGACGTATTACATTCCCCATGTTGATGCCAGTTATTACGACAAATCTTATCATGGCATTTATCTGGAACTTTCATGCATTCAATCAATTTTATGTATTACTTGGAGGGGATACCAGTGCAAAAGCGGCAGTACCATCGCTTGTAATATTAAGGTATGCGTTTACCAATTTGGATTATGGCTTAGGTTCGGCGATGGCTACGATGATGCTCTTAGTAATATTTGTGCTTTCGTTTTTCATGATAATAAGACGTAAAGAAGAGATATAAGGGGGATGGAGATGGAGTTACAGAGTAAAAATACAAAAGCTAAAGTAATTAGATTATTATTAAATATATTAGCCAAAGTGGCATTATATGCGGCAGTTTTATTGTTGGTATTCCTGGTATTGGCACCGTATATGTGGATGGTCTCTGGGTCATTCAAGACGACTCTTGAGATACAATCTGCGGATTCGCTTATTAAAGGACTGGAGCCTTCCTGGATACCAAGGAATATAACATTAGAAAATTATGCGTGGATAAATAAAACTGTACCGATGTTAAGATATTTAAAAAACAGTTTAATAATTGCGCTTGGGACAACGCTGTTTACTATATTGATAAGTTTATTTGCTGCTTATGCTATGTCGAGATTAAGATTTGCATGGAAGAAACCATATGAGATAGTACTTTATTCTACACAGATGTTTCCTGGTGTTGCATTTTTGATACCTTATTTTATATTATTTATGATGATTAAAAACTTTTTAGGCATACCGATGCGTAATACGTATCATGGGATAATATTTACGTATACATCTTTTTCGTTACCGTTTGCGATATTGATGCTTAGAAACTATCTAAATTCTATACCGAAAGATATAGACGAGCAGGCGATGATTGACGGATGTAATAAAATGCAGATTATATTCAGGATAATACTGCCGTTATCGATGCCTGGTATAACATCGATAGGGATATATTCGTTTATCATGGCATGGAATGAGATGCTATTTGCGACGCAGATTACAGGTAGAGACACCAAGACGGTTGCATTAGGATTAATGGATTACATCACATTAAACAATGCCTACTGGGGACAAATGATGGCTGCGTGTATTGTTATAACAATACCTGTATTGATATTATTTACTGTAATGCAAAGACAGATAGTTGAAGGGTATATAAATAGCAGTATAAAAGGCTAAAATCTTAATAAATTTATTAACAGCAGGTTGCACCCTGCTGTTTTTTTTTATATAATAGGCAAATGATTAAAAATTATGATTTAATGGATAAATTATTCATTCGAGATTTATCATTAAGGTGTATTATTGGTATTTTTGATGAAGAAAGAAGAGAAAAACAGGATGTCATTATAAACATAATAATTTATGCTGATTTAAAAAAAGCATGTAAATCGGATGATTTTAATGATACAATAGATTATAAAAAAATCAAAAAAGACATAATTGCTTTTGCCGAAAAATCATCATTTTTTTTAATAGAAAAACTTGCTGAAGAAATATCAATTATATGCCTTAAAGATAAAAGAATTCAACGTGTTGATATTACCATTGATAAACCACAGGCTTTAAGATTTTCTAAGTCTGCAGGGATTCAAATAACAAGGTTTCAAGATATTCAATGAAAATCCATACAGTCTATATAGGCATTGGCAGCAACATAAACCCAGAATCAAACATAGAAGCATCGATAAAATTAATGAAAAAACACTTTAGGACGATGATATCGTCATCTTTTTATTATACAAAAGCGATCAGTAATAAAAAAGATGATGATTATATTAATGGAGTAATAAAAGCGACAACTGCCATTAACCCATATATTTTGAAATATTTAATTCTTAAAAAAATAGAAAAAAAACTTGGCAGAATTAAACAAAGTGATAAATTTTCCTCAAGGACAATTGATTTAGATATATTGTTATATAATGGAAGGGTAATCAATAACTTTCTTTTAAAAATACCGGATAAGGATATTTTTAAAAGAAATTTTATTTCATTTCCTTTATATGAATTAAATCCCAATTTAATTGTACCGGATGAAAATATTCCAATAAAAAGAATTATTAAGAAAATGGATAAAAAAAATATGAAATTAAACAAAAAATTTTCAATAAAAATATCAAATTTAATTGAGAGAGCTTATGCCAAAGGTTAAATTAAAAAAACAAGATAAGTATGAATTTGTCTATGAAGTTTCTTTAAAAGTAAGAGATATAAATTACGGCGGACATCTTGGCAATGATTCGCTTGTTTCTTTGACTCATGAAGCCAGACTTGATTTCTTGAAGCAAATGGGTTTTGATGAATTAAATTTAGGCGACGGCAAAACGGGTATTATAATGTCAGATCTTGTTGTGAATTATCTTGATGAAGCATTCATGTTTGACAAAATAAGAATTTTAAGTCATATTGATGAAATCTCCTCCTATGGTTTCAGGGTATTCCATAATTTTATTAAGAATGATAAATCTATTGCTTTGGCAGAAACAGGGATTGTTGCTTTTGATTATTCAAGCGGTCATATCGCAGAAATACCACAAGTTTTTTTAGAAAAACTTAAATCGATTATGAGGACAACTTTATGAAAAAATTAATGCTTTTGTTATTTCTTTTTATTTCAATAATTGTTTTTTCAGAATCTATTGAAGATCAAAATTATTATTCGCATATTATAATTTTAAAAAATGGAAGTGAATACAGAGGCTCTTTGGTCAGGATCGATAAAGATTATGTGATTTTTAAAATCAATGATAAAATTAAAATGTTTGATAAAAAAACAATTAATAGCATCCAGCTTCATCAAAAAAGAATGTATGAGGACGTTAAAACAATCGATCAAATCAATGATCCAGATATAAGCTCTTTATTTGAAGCTTCCGATAGATTTAAAATCAATGAAAACCTTCAAATTATAATGCTTTTAGATAAATTAAAGATTTCTTTCTTAGATAAAAACACTATAAAATATAATATAAAAAAAGCATATAAAATTTTAAACGTTCAGGGAAAGGATTATTCAACACAGTATTTTTATTATTTTAAAAATATTTCAAAGGCAAAACTCTTATATGGGATAACCATATCAAAAGATGGCAATGTGGATTGTCTTGATGATTCTGCAATAAGTGATGAGCCTGTTAATAATCGATACCCTCAATACGATCTTTTACATAGGATAAAATTTGGCTTAAAAAATGTTGATATAGGGTCAATAATAGTCTGGGAAGCGGAAATCACACGAAGTAATGATACTTTGTCGCGCCCATTTTATATAGAAAAACAACTGATTCTCGATGAAAACATTTTAAAGCAGGTTGTTGAAGTTGTTTCGGATGATGATTTTAATTATTCATTATACGAAGGTAAAATTGATTTTTATACAGGCAAATTTAAAAAAACAACAAAAGGCAATCAGAGTATTTTTACATATGTTAATGAATATATCCACGGATTTTCTAAAGACGAACAAAACATTCCGTCTGATAGATTTATTCTTCCATTTTTATGCTTTAGCACAATAAATTCATGGAAAAAAATAAGCACTGATTTTTATAATGCATATTTTGATCTACCCATCAGCGACGCTATAAATAATCTTGCCAGATCTATTATAGGCAATGAAGATAATGCAGAAAAACAGCTTATACTTTTATTCAATTATCTAAATAGGAAAATAGAGCTTGCCAATGTTTCAATGTATGACTTTTATTTTACGCCGTTATCAGATGACCTTCTTGTAAGCTCACCGGCATTAAATAATCTCGACAAATCTTATTTGTTTACAAGAATGGCTCAGGCATTAAATATTCCTGTTAAAATGTATTTTTATAAAAAAAATTTCAATAATCCTCTTCAAACCAAATGTCCTTCGATATCACAATTTGATTCGGTTATTTGTGAATCAAATCTTAATAACATCAGTAAATATTACAGTTTTGAAAATCCTAATTTTAAAGCGGATCAGTATTATTTTTCATTAAGTGAAGCTGAAGCTCTCGAGGTTACAAAAAGCAATAGTGAAATTAGCAGATTAAAGAAAATAGATTATAGAATGGATAAATTCTTTTATACGTATAAATGTGAGTTATTAACTGACAATTCTATGAATATTTTAAAAACAACAACTGTAATAGGCTCCAATGAGGCTGATTGGCGAAATGACAGATTTTTATCAAAGAATGAATTCGATAATATAATGCAGGCAGAAGTTAGCTCTTTTGGCACAGATGCGTCTGTAATCGATTATAGGTTTGTCAACGATTTAAACGACTTTGAAAAGCATATTATCTTCGAACAGAATATACAGGTAAAAAATTATGCAATAAATTCAGGGAATAAGATAAAACTTATTAAAATACCAGAATTAAGATATTCTGCAAGCACGGTGAATCGTGACTCGAGGAGATTTCCTTATGATGTAGGATCACCTTATGTCGCAGATTATACTTTTGAAATAACAATACCCAAAAATTATAAAATAGGATATCTTCCAAAATCCGTAAATATTGATAATGAATTTTTTAGCTTTTTTGCTGAATACAAACAAAAAGGGAATGTAATATATATAAAAATAATAAACATATATAAAACAGATTTAATACCTGTGAAATCATATTCTGATCTAAAAGCGTCAATAGAAAAAAAATCAAAAATTACAAACGAATGGATAATATTGGAGGTAAAGTAAAATGAAAAAAGCTTTTGTTTTTTTATTTATAAATTTATTTTTTTTACAATTATATGCCAATGAAAAAATCGTTACATGGGATAATAAAGAAATTATTGGAGGAAATCTGATTTTTAATGGTAAAGAATTTACTCTGGACAGCAGTACAATACCTCTTGATGAGGTGTCTTACATAATATTTAATCAAGAACAACAAAAAATCGATTATCATGAAAGTGTTCTGGAAAATGTTTCTCCTGAAGAATTACTCGAGCGAGCAAAAATACTTGAAAAAAGTTATAAGGATTCTTCACTATTGATCCTTAATGATGAGGGGATCGAAATGCTTAATAAAGACGGTAGTCGTTATACACGAAGTAGGTACTCTGTTAAAATAATGAATGAAAAAGAAATTTCTAATTATAATATACTGTCATTTTACTATCAAAAAGGAAGCTATGAATCAAAAATTATAATGGCAAGATCGATTACACCGGAAGGTGCAGTCTCTTATTTGAATCCCTCTGATATATCGATGACGATTCCTACTCAAAATCTGGATTTTTTCAGTCAACGCAAAGAAGAAAAACTTATAAAAGCGATAATCCCAAATGTAAGAGTGGGGTCAATAGTTGATTTTGAATTTGAAATTTTAGAGCCTTCTCCGGAAGATAAGAATCAATTTTATGCCTCATGGTTTTTTGGAGGAGATAAACCCGTATATAGATCAAGACTTTATGTAACAGTCCCTTCCGAAAAAGAATTTTACTATGCCTTAAGAAATTGCAACATAACCCCGTCTGTAAACGAAAAAGATGGATACAAAACATATACCTTTGAAAGTGGTATATCGGGACCAATAATAAACGAGCCATATTCTTTGCCAACAGGAGAACTATATCCTTCTGTCTTTGGTAGCTTGTTTAAGGATCAAACATATCTCTCAGGCTGGCTAAGCAAATTCATAAAAGAAAGGATGGTTGCCAATGATGAGATGAAAGCCATTGTTGATAGAATAATCAAGGATTCACAAGCAAAAACTGAAGAAGAAAAAATCACTGTGCTGTACAGATATGTACAAGAGCAGATAAAGTATAGATCAATAAAAACCAGTCTGTCAAGTGGATTCTCGGGACATCCAGCAGCAGAAACCTTAAAAAATCAGTATGGTGATTGTATAGATAAATCTATTTTATTTGCAACTTTATTAAATATCGCTGGTATTGAAGCCTATCCCGTTATTGTAAATACAAATGATAATCCGTCAGTAATGTATGATAAAATAGGGACTATCACGGGGAATCATGCCATAAATGAAATTCATTTGAAGGAAAAAAAAGATAAAATAATATATCTCGATACAACTAGCACAACTTATAGATATCCTTCTTTTAGATATGATGACCAGGGAATATATGCATGGAATCCTATATTAAACACGGTTAATTACATTGCCCCTCTTGATGCATCATACAATACTCAAGTTTATAAAAAAGAGATTAATCTTTTATATGACGGAAGTGGCGATATAAAAAATCATATTGTATATTCTGGAGATATAGAAGCAGGAATAAGAGAATATTTTGCAAAAATCAGTGAAGGTGAATTGAAATCTACAATAAGATCAATAATCACAAGAGATTATCCCGGAGCAATCTTAGTTGCTTCTAACAATGGAGATCCTGCTGATTTTAATAATAATATGTTTCTTGATCTTCATTACAAAGCAGACAATATAGCTAAAGTAAGCAATAAATACCTTATTTTAAATATTCCAGTTGTTTATGATTTTGATTTTATCTCTTTAAAAGAAAGAAAATATCCTTTAAAATTCCCTACGACTGAAGGGAAGACAAATTATATTTCAATAATAATCCCAAATGGTTTTAAAATCGGCGGGCTGCCTGATAAGATTAAAATAGACAATCCTTTTTTTATATATGAAGCTGAATACAAAATAGAAAACAATAAAATAATATTCAAAGATATTTTTCAGAGAAATGCCTGTCTTATACAGCCTGAAGATTACAAAATTCTCAAGGATGATTTAGTAAAGGTTGATTACTTTATTAGAACTCCTATTATTTTTATTAAAAAATAGTATTGAATAAATAAACAACTTTTTTTATAATAATTTAAATTTTAATTTATGTAAGGAATAACAATGAAAATAGCTTTAGTATATTTTGCAAAATCCAATGTTGCCAAGTTTGAAAAAATTGCAGAAGGTTTCAAGGAAACTCTATCAAAACTTGGTCATGATCTTGAAATCATAAATGGCAGCAAAGAAGAAGGTAAAAAACTAACGATTTATAAATATATAATAATTGGTACGGAAGCTGTCTCTTTATTTGGAGGAAGAATTCCGGAATTTGTTCCAAGATTTTTAGGAAGCTCTGGAATGCTGACCGGTAAAAACAGTTTTGCGTTTGTTGTAAAATCGACAATTTTTGGTACACAAAAATCACTTAACAGATTAATGAAAGCAATGGAGCACGAAGGATTGCTTGTTACCTATAATGAAATAATTAATAGCAAAGATGAAGCTATAAAACATTCAAAGAGAATTGTTTTTGAATAAATTTTTATACATACTTTTTTAATATTTTTGCAGCATCATTTTTTAAATCATTTCTTGATAACGTGTATTTTATAATACCTTCAAAGTATCCAAGCTTATCACCGATATCAAGTCTTTCGCCTTCATACTTGCATGCATAAAGTTTATTGTTACTTGCAAGATAATTTATTGCATTTATATGATAAAATTCGCCTGATTTATGGTCCTTAAAATCTTCTTCAAGTTTTGTGATTAGCTCGTCGGTAAAAAGGTACCTACCTACAGAAATCATTCTGCTGGGCTCTGTCCCCTTTTTTGGTTTTTCAACTATTTTTTTAACCTTTAGTAGATCATCTTGTTTTGAAAAATCTATTACTCCATATCTTGAAACATCCCCGTCTATTTCTTCAACTGCCAAAACTGATGAACCTGTTTTTTTATAAATATCGATTAATTGCTTTGTCAACGGAGTTTTGCCAAAAACAAGGTCATCTGGATAGGCTATCACAAATGGAGAATTACCAATAAATTCCTTACATATTAAAATTGCATGTCCTGTACCTAGCATTGAACTTTGTCGGATAAAATAAAAATTAGCATTTTTTTTTGAGATTTTTTTTAATTTTTCTGTATCATTCTTTGCGGCAAATTCTGCCTCAAGCTCAATTTCCCTGTCAAGGTAATCTTCCAGAGCCTTCTTTCTCCTGCTTGACACAATAAGAATCTCATTAATACCTGATTTAATAAACTCGTCAACAATAAAATCAATCGCAGGTGTATCTATAAGGGGAAACATTTCTTTTGGGATAGTTTTTGTGCATGGCAAGAATCTTGTACCATAACCTGCTGCAATAATTATACCTTTCATCTATTATGCCTTAATACTTAATTTTTTAAATCATCAAGAACAAATTCTTTCTTCTTGGCTCTGTTCATAAGCTCGCCTACTCTTTTAGCTTGCAAAGCAAAAACTTCAAGTCTTGCCTCAACTATCTGAGGATATGGATTACCATCGGATTCGATTGCAAGATAAGGAAGCGGCATGTTTTTATCTAGCTTGTCAATATCCTTGCCGAATACAGATTCATTGTTTACCATGATTTTTTTATTTAAAACCATGTTGCTGTTTAATACTGCTTCTGCCATCCTTGTCTGGAGGCAAGCAAAAGGACCTAAAGATATTATACCACATGATTCATTTAACGAATCTCTTAGTCCGACGCCAATCGTAATACCTATATCGCCAACGAGTTTTCTATCAACGAATTTATCGGAGGTTTTTAATACGGATTTAATATCAATCGGGTCATATTCATATAAGTTTGATTTTGACAGTATTTTTTTTATTTTTCTTTCAAAATACGCCTGAACGTTTGTTTTCATCAAGAAAAAGTATCTCTTAAAGATGCTAACCTTGTCCTGGGCATAATTTTTCCAGTTAATAAGGTCAATATAATAAAACCATTCAATAAGAGGTGTTATTTTTGTAATAAATCCCATATCGGCAAGTTTGTTTTCAATATATTGTCGGCAAAACGGCTCATTTCTTACATACATCTCGCCAGTTACGGTGATTCTATAAGCTTCATTAACTGGTTTAGTAAGCTCAATCTTTGATAATTCTTTAGCGGCAAGTTTTAATCTTTTCATCATTGATATTTTTTCTTTGCCTTCAAAATTTGTTACAATTTTTTCCCATTCTGTAAAGAATAATTCGAGTGCTTTTTCCTTATCTTTAGCTAAAGTAATAATTACCGAGTACATCTGCTCCATAACATCAGCTATACAAAAAGCCTTCCAAACTTCAAGCATTGGAGCCAGACCCATGCCGGCAAAACCTTCTTTAGATTGCAATGTTAAAACCGAAACATCTTCTATCTTATGTCTCTGTATAAGTTTTTTGAATCCCACCTGATATTGTTCTACTCTACAAGGTGCAGGATCTCCAACTATAAAATATGCAATTTTTTCTTCAGGTCTTTTCCTGTTTTTAATATAGTCCAGCAAAGATCCTACCAGCATAATATAGGGTAGACATTCCTTACAGCTTGAATTGGCTTTTCCTAAGCCAAGAGAATGCGTATCCGGTGTAGTTACCTGAATAGCATTAAATCCCTCTTTTCGCAATGCAGCGGTACCTAGCTCTGTTAAATATTTACCCATCATAGGGAACAAGAAAGTTACATCTTTATCTTTTATGTTATGGATAATGTTTTTTGAATCTTTCAAGTATGTCTTTTTCTTTTTATGAATAACCTCTGCCGGGACAAAGGGTTTCTCTTCTTTTTCTGCTTTTATATCAAGTTGCCTATAGTATCTTATGATATCAATAGCAGCCTCTATACGTGTATTTAAACCTACATCAGCTGTATGACTATCAAGCTCCAGGGTTAACGATGGTTTCCTACCCATTTCATCTCTGAAATATGGCACAATGAAAGAATCCGGTCCGCATGAAAAATTCGTTATATAAACAGAAAAAAGCTGAGGATGATTCTTAACAAATTTAGAAACCTGTAGGGCAATCTTACCAATACCCCAATGCATATGTAGTCCCAGATCTTCAAAGTTAAACGGTATAAAATCAAAAGGAATTATTGTAATACCTCTTGTTGCAAATTTGTGAGGGATAGACATGTTGGCTTCTTTTGCCAGGGCATTATACCATCTGCCCATTAAAACAACTGCAAATTTATCCGGTTGTTTTTCAAGCTCGGCAATTGTTTTTCTGCCTATATCCCAGGCAGTCTTAAAATATCCTATAAGCTTGTCAATTGCATAATCAAAAGCTTCTTTTGCCTTTAGTTTATTTATACCTAATCTTGTTGTTGTCTTAACAAACTCATCTTTTGTGGAATCTACGTGTGCCTGAAAATCTATTATAGGGGTAAGCATTTCAGGAATTTTTCTATTATTGAATGCCTGCTTTAAGTAATAAGGCTCTCCCTGAACGAATACACAAACCTTGTTGTTTTCAAGACTCCCATATACAGGAATATGCAGGACATGAGGCATGAATATATAATCTACATTTTTTGAAAGCAGATTATCAAAAGCACCATGAGAAATCTCTGCTGGAAAGCAGAAAGCCGATTTTCTCATCTCTCTTCCAGGAATGGTAACATCATCGGATAAAACAACTTTATAACCAAGTTGATCCCAGAAATTAAAATAAAGTGGATAAAGCATATTAGTTAAGAATGTCCTGTTTATACCGATAGTTTTTGCTCCTTCCTTAACATTCCCAGATGGTGTTGCGAAATCTTTAAATATCAGTCTTTCTCTTAACGCAACAAGATCATATTTCTCAACATCCTCAACAATGTGGTGTGCAATATTATAGTATTTGTTACATGCTCCTCCGAATGGTATTTTTTTATCCTCTATTACAAGCATATTTATTTCACATTTTCTGTCGCATTTTTCTTTGCCGCCTGCACAGATAAACGATTTGTCGTATTTTATTTCACGTTTGTATAATTTATTTAGATCAAATGAATTCTCTTTTAATAAGCCTTTTTCAATCCTCTTCTTTATTTCAATTGCACAGCCGAATGCTCCCATTAGACCTGGTTCTGGCGGAACAATAATATTACAGTTTAATAACCCTGCCATAGCCACAGGAACTGCTTTGTTGTAACAAACGCCACCTTGCATGAATACCTTTTTACCGTAGGGTCTTGCCCCGCGAACCCTGTTGTTGTAATTTAAGCATATAGAATAAACAAGACCAGCAATTATATCTTCTTTTTCTATCCTCTCCTGAAATGCTGTTGCAATATCCGATGAGATAAATGCAGCACACTGATCGTTAAAATTAGGCGGGTTTGTAGAAGCCATTGCAAGTTTTGCAATATCGGTTACATTTACTCCAAGTGATTCTTTTGCAGACTCTTCAAGAAAGCTTCCCGTACCTGCCGAGCATGCTTCATTCATAGCATAGTCCGAGGGAATTCCCTGTGTTATGTAGGTATATTTTGCGTCCTGTCCACCGATCTCAAAAATTGTATCAACATCTTTATCAAAATAAACACTTGCCGCAGCATGACATATTATCTCGTTATATATAGAATCAGTTAATGCATGAAGACCGGATATATGCCTTCCTGAACCTGTCGTGCCGAGTCCTACGATTTTGATCTTTGCATTTCCTATTTGATCTATTATAGCTTTATAGCAGTTTTTTGTCGCCTTGATCGGATCTCCTTCGGTCCTAAGATAAATGCTTGCAAGTATAGCATCATCTTCCTTTCTCATTAAAACAGCTTTTGTAGTAGTTGACCCAATATCAACGCCGAGTATACAAACATCATTATCTTTTGCTTTATCAAAATTAACCGTCTTAAATTCAACAAGATTTTCATAATTTTTTAAAGGTTTTAAAAAACTGAATGACGACTTGCCTTCCTTAAAAAGGTCATTAATTCCTGGGAAAGGTTTAGTTTCGTTGGTAAGTGCCCATAAAGCGGCACCATAAGCCTCAAAATAATAACTTTCCTCCAGAACAAGAATATCATCAACAGAAGCCTTGACAAATTCAACTATTGGTTTTATTCTGGAAATACCGCCAGTCATAATTATATTTTTGCTTTTTAACGAAGTAAGAAGCTCGGTAATTTTTAACGACATCATCTTGCATAAACCGGCAACAACATAGTCCTTGTTGATTCCCTTATTTAAGGCATGGGTACAATCTGATTTGCAGAAAACAGAGCATCTTCCAGAAATATCATAAGCCGTATCATCATTATATTTATCTTTAAGATCATCTATAGTCATTGCCATTCTTCCAAGCTGCTGCCTGAAAAATGAACCAGTACCTGAAGCACATTTATTTCCGGTAAAAACATTGTATATTCTGCCGTTTTTATCAAGCTCGTAAATCAATATTGTTTCACCGCCAGCACTTACCAGTGCATTGTATTTTGATTTGTCTTTAATCAAATGCTGTATGGAATACTCTACTGCTTCAGGTTCGGTTATAGATGTTAAATTTACAAATTTTCTAAATTTTCTTCCTGTTAGACAAATTCTATCATAATCTTTTATGTTGAGTTTTTCTAGTTCATTCCTTAATACGCCTTTAGAATCACCGTTATGAAGCAGAGTATTGTTAAAAATTTTTTTAATTTTATTGTCGGTATTATCGAGAGCTACAAAAGAAACAGTAGAAGCGCCGACACAAATTCCCAGAGTTTTCATAAAACCTCCAAAAAAGTCAGATAAACAAACAAATCTCTTAAATACTGGGATTGTTCGTAATATAAAGATTTTTTTCTTTTATAACAAAAATTTCAAATTTATAATAGCCTTTTTAAATAAGAATAATTATAATTTACATTAAATTTATATCTAATTTAAGAATTATTCTATCTGCTTTTCCGAAACAAATTTGCCATCTTTATCGTATTCTATATATATAATCTTATTATTTTCTCCATATATAATTTCAATACGACTTTTGTCTAAGTTATAGTTTGTGATCTTTTTTAATTTATCATTTTGATAATTGGTCTCTTTTGTGATATTGTCTTTATCATCATATTCATAGTAAATTTTTGTAGAATTTAGTCCTTCTATTAATTCATAACTTATAACCTTGTTTTTTTTGTTATAATCAAATTTTTCAATGCTCACTATTTTATCTTTAATATAGGTCTCAATTTTATTTTCTTTAAGATTCTGGTTGTACCATGTTAATATTTTTTTTCCTGTATTATAATTCAATTCTTCTTTTTTATCTATTTTCCCATTTTTTGTATATGTGGTATTCCATTCCTTTATAATACTTGGGTTATTTATATCTGAATAATCTTTAAGTTCTCCTCTTGTTTCCTGTCCGTTTTCATTATACCAAAAAGTATACTTCTGTTCATTAAAGCTATAATGCTCTTCAACGATGATTCCTTTTGGTGAAAAAAATGCTTCCCAGTATACAATCCTTGTATCAGGGTATTTCTTTTGAATCTGTTTTATACGAAAATTACTGTCATATTTAAATTTGGTTATAGTTTCCTGATTATTCAACTCATTGATAGAATTTTCAATCTCAACCATTCCCTCTTTATTATACAGATAGGTTGATGTTTTAAGAGGTTTGCTATTCTTATATTCAATCTGCTTTATTTTATGTCCGTCAGAATCAAAAAAATATTCTTCTGCTAATAGCCCTTCCTTATAATAATATTCCTTGCTTAAAATCCCGGCGGTGTATTGAAAACTCCATCTTTTGTTTTCAGAATTATCCTTGTATAAAATTTTTCTTTGTATTTTGTTATTATCAAGATAAACTTCCAGGACGTATTTGTACTTCTTTCTCTCGGTGGTATTTATTTTTCTTAGGCTTAAGCCATTTGAATTGGAGCTGTAAAGCTCAATCTTTTGTTGTGAAAATAAAACAATGTTTATTAATAAGAAAATACTAATTAAAAATGTTCTCAACAAACTCTTCCTTATTAAATACCTTTATATTTTCGAGCTTTTCACCCGTACCAATAAAGTAAAAGGGGAGCCCCAGATTTTTCTGGATATTAATCAATATCCCGCCTTTGGATAATGAATCATACTTAGTAAGCATTATCCCATCTACTTTTACTGCCTGATTAAAACTGTCCGCCTGATGGTAGGCATTCTGTCCCGTTGTAGCGTCGATTACCAGAATATTCTGTTTTAATTTGATTTCTTTTTTTTGGATGACTCTGTCTATCTTTTTTAGTTCGTCCATTAAGTTGACTTTTGTATGAAGCCTTCCTGCAGTATCGATGATCAAAAGATCAACGCCTTTAGCCTTTGCCGCATCTATGGCGTCAAAAATTACCCCTGCTGGATCGGAATGTTGCTGTTGTTTTATTACTGGAATGTCAAGTTTATTAGCCCATTTTGTAAGTTGTTCGATAGCCGCTGCCCTGAAAGTGTCACCTGCTGCCAGTAAAACCTTAAATCCCTGATTTAAAAAATAGTTAGCCATTTTTGCAATAGACGTTGTTTTACCAACACCGTTTACACCAAGCACCATCAATATATTAAGTTCATTTTTTTTTAATTTAAGCTCTTTGTCGATTAATCCCTTTTTTATCTCTTCCTTGATAATCGGGATTGCTTCGTCAATGCTTTTGACAGCCTTTTCTTTAATCAATGTTATTAGATCAGCAGTAATCCTGGGACCTATATCTGCCTTGAGCAATGTTTCTTCCAGTTGATTAATAGCCGCAGTATCTAGAGTTTTACCTTTAAACAGGTTCCTTAGTCTTTGTCCAAGATTTTCCTGTGATTCTCTTGAAATGGTATAATAATCCTTTGTTCCTTTATTTTTATTTAAATTTTTAATTATAATAATTAAAGCAATTATTATAACCGCAAGCACAATGCCCGCAATAGTATAAATTAAATTAAACATTAGCTAATCCTGAATTTTTTTATCCCGTTCATTTTATGATTGTATATAAATGAATGATAGATGTGATATTATCAGAAAATATACATAATGGCAAATATTAATTCTTCTTAAAAAATGAGAGCGGTTTTGTCTTTAAATTTAAAATCATAAATTGTTAACTTTCAGCGCATGACTCCAGTATTTTGTTGATAATATTCTTCAAATCAGGGATACTTTCTAAAATTATTTTCTTAACTATCTTCCAGTCTGTTCCCTCATAATTATGAACAATTCTATTTCTAAAACTAATAATTTCATTTTTTGGAAGTTTTGATAATATTTTTTCGCTTGTAATTTTATTAACAGTTTCTGCAATCTGTATTAAAATCATCGATAAGGCATATTGACCTTCCATATCATTAAGAACATTATCAAGGGTATCATGTTTAGTTATAATTTTATTAATATCTTCTATATATTTCAAAACAGTTTCAAGTCTTATATAATCACTTTTTTCAGACATAAATCACCTCTTTTAAAATATATTTTTTCCCAATTTCATTTAAAGCATTTTTATTAACAAGATCAATTTTATAATTTAGTTTATTTTTTATTTCATTCTCTATGTGATCGATTTCATTATATATTTCCCAACCTTTAAATTCATTATAAAAATTATCATTCATTTCATAAAGTATATCAATATCACTTTCAGAGTCTTCTTCACCTCTAGCAAAAGAACCAAATACGCCAAGAATAACAAAACCATCCTTTTCGTATTCTTTTTTTATTTCCCTTATTTTATTTAATATTTCAGTATTCATTTATTTTTTTTACCTCCACAATCTTAATATCTTCCTCCGTTAATCCATACAGCTTACATATCGGTAAGCTTGGCGCATAATTATCACTTTTTGCATCGTGAAATTGTTTTTGCGTTTCAAGCATCTTGTCAACAAGAAAAACGATACGGTCGTTTTCCTAATATAGATTTTTTGTTAACTTTCAGCATTTGACTTCAGTATTTTGTTGATAATATTCTTCAAATCAGGGATACTTTCTAAAAAAGCTAATAATTTATATAGTCTCCTAAAGAAAGGAAAGGAATCCCCGGTGTAATTTTACCATGTATCAATCTTAAGGCTTTGGTAATTATAAGTTTATTTATACGCGGCACATCCTGAGTATCATCAAATATGATCCTGCCTCCAGCACTGGAAATATGGCCGCCTGCCTGTCCCATTTTCCCTACGATTTTTTTTAATGTTAAGCCTGCTTCAATTTTTTTCTTCTGAGATCTAAACGATAATTGTATGATATTTTTATGCACTCCCATGACCAGTACTACAGCGCATTTATCAAACCTTATTAAAAAATCCGCTATCTCGCCTATATAATCAGGGTTTTCAATTTCTCCAAGACTTGTAATTAAAAAATCGTCGTATATAACACTGTTTTCCATTCCTTTATTTGTGTGTATATAATAATCAAAAGGTAATTTTGGATTCTCAATGGTATATAATTTTTCTCTATTGATATACTCACTGAGCTCCTCCATGGAATCAAAGTCTACTTTAAATCCTGTGCGTCCTTCACCAACAACATCAGTTTGAATACCATAGAATAACGCCGTTGCAACGTTTACAATAGGTTTTATATCATAGAGTTTATAATAATCATAAATAATCGTTGAACTCGATCCATAAGTTTCTCTAATATCAACATACTTTATATCTTCAGGGTTCATGCTCAAGGAATGATGATCAAAAACCATTTTAAGATTTTTTTTACTATGCAGCGGGTTATTGCCTGTACCTGGCTGTGTGTCCATCAATATTATTGGTATATTTGGCAGAGGCTCTTTATCGTTTATTTGAATAATTGGTATATCAAGTACCTGTATCATTTTAATATTTTCTGCTCTTCCTATGATACCGCTAAAATATATATTTGCTTTTTTATTAAAAACTTTATTCAATAAATAATGAAGCCCAAATGAGCTTCCAAGGGCATCAGGATCAGGATTATAATGAGGTACAATAGCAAATTCCGGGTATTTTGATATGATATTTTCAAATAATACCTTTGCATCTTCCTTTAGAATATGCATATAAATCTCTTATTTTAAAGTTTGAAGCTAAAATATACAATTAATTAACCACTAAATTCAAGATAAATGTTTAAATTCAAATTTTTGGGAGGAGAATTTTATTTTTAGGCGAAAAATTACAGAATGAAAAGCAACAGAAAGAATTTGTATTAAATTTTAGTTTAAAATTAGATGAAATTTTATCAAATAATGCATTTTTTACCTTTGTTTTAAATTCTCTATGCCCTTTTGTGTTCCGTGTTTTTATTTTAGACTTTTTTAAGATATGCCAAATCTCATGGATTTAATTAAACCACCTAAAAGTACGCCCAAGTTTTTTAGAAGAAATGCTAATTAATATAGTGCATAGATAAATCGTAATAAAAAACTTTTCCTAAAATATAAACAAATTTTATGGCTAACATATTGAATTTGTGCTAAATATTTAATTAATTTTTTAGTCCTCTATAGCACAGGAATACTTTATGAAACTATTTGAATTAAATGATTCAGATTTTAACATTGATCTAATTAATTTTCTAGAAGAAAAACAAGAACAGGATTCGCAGATTGATGAAGCTGTTATACAAATTGAACAAAATGTTAAACAGAACAGATTTGAGGCATTGAAAGAATATTCAAGAAAATTTGATAACTATGATTTAACTCCTGAAAATTTTATGGTTTCTAAAGGTGAGATCGATACCTTGGCAAATAAAATAGATCCAGCGTTAAGTAAGAGTCTTTCAACAGCCATAGAGAGAGTCAAGGCTTTTCATATAAAACAGAAGCAGGAATCATTTAAGATGAGAGATAAATTCGGTAATTTTATGGGACAGGAAATCATCCCTCTTGAATCAGCGGCGATCTATGTGCCGGGGGGTGGTGCGCTTTACCCCTCAACAGTTTATATGTCTGCAATACCTGCAATTATTGCAGGAGTAAAACGCATCATAATACTGTCTCCTCCAAGAACATTCGTGGAGTCTCCGGAGGTCGCAAAAATAATCCAGCTTCTTGATATAAAAGAAGTATATAGGATCGGCGGAGCACATGCGATTTTTGCCGCTGTCTATGGAGTTGATAAATTAAAGCCCGTTGATAAGATTGTCGGTCCCGGCAATATCTTCGTGGCAAAAGCAAAACAGATATCCTTCGGTAAAGTAGCAATAGATATGATAGCAGGTCCAAGCGAGATACTCGTTGTGGCTGATACAGATAAAGAAGAGGACATCCCGTTAATTGCAAGCGATTTATTAAGCCAGGCTGAACACGGTCCTGCTGGCTGGACAAGATCGATCCTTATCGGCATAAACAAAAATTTTTTACTTAAAATAAAAGAAGAAACATATAAGCAAGCAGAGTCTCTTCCGTTAAAAGAAAATGCAATAAAATCCCTTGATAATCAGGGTATCATCATAGCATGCAAGGATATATTTTCCTGCATGGAAATATCCAATAAATTTGCACCGGAGCATCTTGAAATTTTTTCTGATAAGCCGTATAAATTGCTTAAATTTGTGAAGAATGCAGGCAGTGTTTTCCTCGGTAAGAATACACCGGAAGCGGTAGGAGATTATCTAGGCGGACCAAACCATGTGCTCCCTACATCGAGGACGGCAAGGTTTTTTTCTCCTCTTGGGGTCTATGATTTTCAGAAAAGATTTAGCTGGATTGAATTCAACAGAAAATCACTAAAACGTTACGTTAATGATATTGCAACAATAGCAAGATCGGAAAAACTAGAAGCACATGCCCGAAGTGCTGAAAAAAGATTTGAATAAAAAATGGACAAGCAACGCCATATTTCTACAGATGCGATAATATTAAAAGTCAACTCTTCAGGAGAAATAAACAGGTTTTTTACTTTTATATCACCTGATCTTGGCGTTTCCCATGCAACTGCGTTTGGTGCGGCAAAAATTAAAAGCCGCTTTTGCGCAAGTGTACAGAGTTTTGTCAATGCAAAACTTTTTCTTGACAAGAATCCGAAAACTAATCAGTTTAAACTTGAGGATATTTCAAATATCGATACAAATGATATAATAAAAAGCGATTTAAGATTCATATACACGTCTTCTTTTTTTTCAGAATTAATTCTTAACTGTTATATCTCGCATGAAGAGTACAGAAGTTATTACTTCTTGCTTTTATATAGCCTGGAAATAATCAAAGAAGAAAAAAACTACAAAAAGGCATTCTTGTTTTTCATAAGCAAATTTCTTGTTTTATCAGGTTATAACTTCAATTTTAAGTATTGTCGAAAATGTCAAAAAATTTTTGAGTATTATTATTTTGATTTTAACAACCACGGATTATTCTGTGAAAAAGATTCAAAAAGTAAGCTTATTAAAATAGATAATTCTGCGGCAAAATTTTTTCAGATTTTTTTGGAGAAAAAATATATCGTTTTAAAAGAAATAATTTTTGATGAAAACTTATTCAAACAATTAATCCCAATAATAGATATCATAATAAAGAATATTTTTGAAAAAAAATTAAATACATTCTCTCTTTTAAAAGATTTTTTATAAATTTAAATATGCACGCTGAAAAAATTGGTGCCACATTTTTTCTCAAGGTGGTGCCACATTTTTCCCATCTTTCAATATTAATTTACTTTATATTGATAAAATAAGTCCGAAAATTCAATCAAATTTCATTGAAATTTGATATTAAATTTAAAAAAAATAAAAATATTAACTGGCACACATTTTGCTGTAATATCAATGGAGAAAAACTTATGGAACAAAAACATATCCTGGTCGTTGATGATGAGGTGCAGTTATAAATTCATTCTTTCAACAAATAATTACAGGGTAACCACGGCTATAAACGGCAAGGAAGCACTGGAAAAAGTTATTGATTTGATAAAATCAAATAATAAAATAGATCTTATTATAACAGATATATTGCTGCCGGAGTTAAATGGCATTGATTTTATCAAAGAACTTAAGAAAAATAATATTAATATACCGACTTTTGTAATTTCTGCTTATGAGAGCAAAGATGTCTTGAATGAAGTCTTTGAACTCGGCAGTTATGAATTCATTAATAAGCCGTTTAATAAAGAAACATTATTGGAACGATTGGATTTGTTTTTTATTAAAGCATCATAAGTAAAACAGGAGGGTTGTTATGAAAAAGAAATATAAGGTTACTTTACCGGGCAATGAACTGGTTAAAATGAAACTGGGCTTTTTCCTTTATTATAAAACTAAAACTATTATAGTTGAATCTGATTCATTATACAGTGTCTATAATAGATATCCTCTGGCAATTAATATTAAAGAATTAAAAGAGTATGAGTATTTAAATAATAGTATTCTATATTTTGATAAAGACAAGTTTTAAATATTTTAAAATGTTAAAATTAATATAATTTCAAGGCGCATATATTTTATGGAAAATAAAAATTTAAAAATATTATTTATAGATGATTCTGAAATGATATGCAAAATTATCAAAACCTATCTGGAAGATTTGGGTTATTTAGTGCACACAAGTCAGAGCGGAGAAAACGGAATCAAACTTTTTAATGAAATACGACATGATGTTATTATTACCGATTTAAAAATGCCTGGAATGAGCGGTTTTGAAGTGCTTTCCTATGTTAAATATAACTCTCCGGATACTCCTGTAATCATAATATCCGGCGGAGGTTTAATCGATGATGTAATAAATGCATTGCATCTCGGAGCATGGGATTATATTACCAAACCTTTTGAAGATCTAAAAATAATCGAATATTCGATTAATAAATGCCTTGAAAAAGCAGAGTTAATCAAAAAAAATAAACAGTATGAAAAAGAACTCGAATTGCTTGTACAAAGCCGTACCAATCAACTGGAAAAATTAAACACTCAATTGGAATTAACCGTTGCAGCAGTAATAAATTCGCTGGCAATAATAACAGAAAAAAAGGATCAATATACAGCCGGACATCAGGAAAGGGTTTCTTCCCTTGCCGTAGAAATAGCAAAAGAAATGTCAATACCTGAAGAAACAATAAAAGGCATAGGTATAGCAAGCATGCTTCATGATATTGGTAAAATTTATGTTCCTGCCGAAATATTGACAAAACCGGCAAAACTTGATTACTTTGAGTTGGAAATAATAAAAGAGCACAGTAAGATAGGCTTTGATATATTAAAAGATATACCATTCCCCTGGCCTGTAGCCCAGGCTGTGCTCCAGCATCATGAAAGAATAAACGGCACTGGTTATCCTAATGGTTTGAATGACAATGAAATAATACTTGAAGCAAAAATTATAGCCGTTGCCGATGTTTTTGAAGCAATGTCATTTCATAGACCATACAGAGAAGCTCTTGGATTAGAGAAAGCGATTCATGAAATTAATATAAACAAAGGCATATTGTTTGATCCGGACTGTGCAGACGCCTGCATCAAATTATGTAAAAAAGAAAATTTCATTGAAGAGCTTTTTATTAAAAAACCATCCTTATATAATGTTTTAAATTAAAATTTTTTATATCTTTTAAATATATAATATCCCGTTTGACACCAGTATAAAAAATATTTATAATTGTATCATCTTAAAATTCTATAACTCATAATATAATTTTTATACTTTAAAAGTTTCTAATAATTTTTTAAGGTGGATATTAATATGGTAAAAAATTTTGTACTGGATACCAACGTATTAATTCATAATCCAAATTCGCTTTATTCCTTTACTGATAATAATGTTATAATACCGATCACTGTCATAGAAGAGCTTGATAAATTTAAATCCAGTTCTGACAAAAAAGGTATGCACGCAAGACAGGCTTTAAGAGAAATAGATTCATGCATAAAAAAAGGAGCATTAAAAAAAGGCGCAAAATTAAGCAATGGAGGCACCTTGAAAATCGAACTCGGCACACATCACATACCCTTGCCAAATCTTGATTTAAATAAAGAAGACAATAAGATAATCAGTGTAGCTTACGAACTCCATCATAGAGGGGAGACTGTTTTTTTTATTTCAAAGGATGTAAATGCACGGATAAAGGCTGAAGCTATAGGGATAAAGGCAAGAGATTATGAAAAGCAGCTTGTAGAATATTCTTCTTTGTATAAAGGCTGGAGAGAAATAAACCTTACGACAGAAGAAATAAATGCACTTTATAAAAACCATGAGATTGAATTGAAAGGCTATACTCTTTATGAAAATGAATATATATTGGTTAAATCTTCCGATGGAGGGAATTCTTCGGCAATCTGCAGGTATAATAAATCCATTAACAAGCTGGAAATTTTAAAAGAAAATTATGAAGCAATGGGAATTAAACCATTGAATTTGCAGCAAAAATATGCATTTGATCTTCTTTTAAACGACAATATCAGTCTTGTAACTTTAGTAGGCCAGGCTGGTACGGGTAAAACATTAATCGCAATTGCCTGCGGTCTTGAAAAAACCTTAAGAAAGAATAAAACTTTTGAAAAAATCCTTGTAGCCCGCCCTGTAATTCCTTTAGGCAAAGATATAGGTTACCTGCCAGGCAGTAAAAATGAAAAATTAAGCTACTGGATGCAACCCATTTATGATAATCTGGATTTCATTTTAAATAAAGTCAGTATATTGGATCAGGATATTACAAATGAAGGGACAAATTTTGATCCAGTGGATAATTTAATTAAAAAAAATATTCTTGAAATTGAAGCATTAACTTATATTAGAGGTAGAAGTATACCAAAACAATTTTTAATAGTTGATGAGGCTCAAAATTTGACCCCCCATGAAATTAAAACCATTATCTCTCGTGCAGGAGAGGGGACTAAAATAATATTAACCGGAGACCCTGAGCAAATTGACAATCCATACCTTGATGCTAATTCCAATGGGCTTTCTTATACAGTCGAAAGGCTCAAGGACAAAAAGATCGTAGGGCATGTTTTTCTTTCTAAAAGCGAAAGATCAGAGCTTGCCAGTCTGGCGGTAGAACATTTATAAATTTATTTATTTAAGCCTTTAATGTATTCAGCCGATATTTTGTTTAATCTGTCTATCCTTTCTGTTATTTTATCAGCAATATATTGTTTTGATTGTTCCTTATCGCTGATTGATTTAAATGCATTGTCTTCCGATATCATTTTTAAAAATTCCTTAGAGTCCTGAACCTCTCCGAAGTTAAATACTATTATATCTTTTTTAAACTGTTCCCTTGTCATGTCTTCATGCTCTTTAGGCAGCATATTACATCCATTAATCGACGCGCAACAAAAACAATCAAAAGAAGTAAGATAGCTTGCAGTCTCCTTTATTGGTCTTTTAGTTTCGGGCTTCCACGGTCTGTACCTTGTACCAGATGGAAACATCAAAAAAATATACCCCTGATTTCTTAATTCTTTTATCATTCTTGTTGTCCTTATATTAATCTTTCTGGATAAATTTAATTTTTCTACATCTTCTTTGGTTTTTTCTTTTGTAGTTAAAGGGACAAGAACAACCCTGGAAAACATTTCCGTATATAATTTAACTAAAGGATTTTCATTTAATTTTACACCCGCAATAAAAATAATCTTTTCGAATATTTCTTTTAATTTTTCATCAGGCTGATCATAAAATCTAACAAACATACTTGGGACATCGAGATTTGATAAATGCTCCATAAAAATAATTGCTGATTTGCCTTGTTGAGCAAGATCATATAGCTTTTTTAAATTCTCTGCTCCCAAAATGGTACTACCGGGCAAATGTGCCATTTTTATAATCTCAAATAATATATCTCTATTTGCCTTATGCGCTGGCTGATAAACATTTTCAGGTGTTATCGATGTATCCTGATTCATTTTTGAATTGGCCATCATTTTTTTTGCATAATCAAAAAAAAGTTTTGTAAACTCATCATTATAATGATTGTTGTTTTCCATATTTTATTATTACTCCATTTATAAATAAGGCTATATAATAGTAAAAAATATCGGCATTGTCAAATAATTCCAAAAGATGAACTATATTAATTAACAGATAAGGAAGCCCATCTAGCTTATATTTCAAAACTTATTTCGTATGGTATGAAAAAAGTTGTTTTAATGCAAGAATATTTATAATTAAATTGAGTTTACAACGCCATGGAATAGCCCTGAATAATTATTTAAGAAATTAAATAAAAATTAATACCGTTTATGATTATAATTTGACAAAGCTTAAGTCGTCCAAAGTAAAATCGTTTCCAGCAATTCGATCAGTCAAATTAAAAATTTGAATTTTGGCTATTGTTGAATCATTGGAGCTCCAGATTATACTAAATTCACTCCATGTACCAAATGTGCCATTAATTGTACTACCTACTGTCATATCATTTATTTTAACCACAAGAATTGCAGGATTTGAAGCATAACAATTAGCTATCCATCCCGCAAATCTATATGTAGAATTTTTATCCACAGATATTGATTGTTCCCAGACTCTATAATTGTTTGTTGTTGCTCCATCTATTATCATCATATTCCCGCTTCCACTTGTATGATCATAATAGGAAACCCATAGGCTGTTTTGAAACCTTGGATTATTACTAATATAATAACTTCCAGAACTTCCACCTTGATAATTGTAATCAGTGTAAAAACCGATATTCCCTAATTCGAAATCTCCATTAAAAAGAAGATTATAAGTGTCGTTGGGAGAAGAAACATTGGGAGAAGAAACATTGTTAGTGCTTTTTTTTAAATCAGCATCCAAAAAAGGATTATTGAACGAACAACTGAATGCGATAATTACAATAATTGCTAAGCAATTAAATATTAATTTTTTGTTGCTAACCATTTTTTTACTCCAAATTTATTTATATAAAATTATTTATTTTCTAAAATCTTAAACTCAACTTTTCTGTTGCCTTCCTCGATCGTTGCATTTTTTAAAAACTGACTACCTAATCCGATGCATACGAGCCTGTTTGGGTCAATACCTTTTGACACAAGATAGTTTTTAACTGCTTCAGCTCTCTTATATGACAGCTTGAGTTCTTCTTTTGGGTGTTTGGTATCGTTGGTATGTCCTCTGATTTCAATCCTTATATCTTTTCTCTCAATTAAAACTTTTGCTATTTCATCAAGGATATAATAAGACGACTCCTTTATCTTATCAGAATCTGGGTAGAATATGATATTATCAAAGGTGATAATATCTCCCTCCTTGGTGTCTTTTAATTGAGAAATATTTTTTTTATTTTCTTCTTCAATTTTTCTTTCTTTTTGGAATTTATTGATTTTTTCTTTTGTATATTTTGATATTGATGGTATCGTTAAATCAAACGTTATTCCGATTCCCCATACAAAAAGTCCGGAGTTCACATCATGCGGTAATCCCTTATAAATAAATGTCATCACTCCGGTTTCGATATATAGACTCATCCAGTTAAAATAGGGATGAAAACTACAATTTATTCCTCCATAATAATATGGTGACGCACTTGTCATAGAAAAAAATATATCTAATTTATTCATTATTTTTATATCAATATATTCTAACGGTCTAAAAGCAAAATCCATTATAAATGAAACTCCTCCTTCATTTTTGCTTTCTGTCCCTTTTTCATCATTGCTGAATGCAGATTTATACCATGCTCCGCCTATACCAGTTTTTAAATAAAACCAATTTATTGGTATATAATAAAAATCGGCAGTTCCTCTTAGAATATTCCATGCACCTTTATAATTCAAATCATTATTTTGTGCTGTTAAAGACACGTAATGCTCATAAATTTCTGCTCCAATAATAAATTGATTTATCTTTGCTCCCAATAACAGTGATCCGTTAAAAGCATTTCCATACATCTTATTTGTTGATTCATAAAAAAACGGAAATGTATAAAAATCCATAATTAACTTAAAATCAACTTGAATTTTTTTTTCCTCTTGAGAATAAATATTAATAATAAAAAATATAGCTATTATATATACAAAAAATATTTTCTTCATAACTTAAATGCCTTAATTTGGATTTATAAAAAGAATTAAAGGTCTCCTTTCATACATAATTTAAAAGTTTGTCCTTTATAGCATGATCTTAAACAAATAATTGCGTTAGGAATTATTTGTTTAAACGCCAAATAATTTTCTGCTTTTTTTCGCATTGTATTTTCAAACGTCTGAATAAATTATACCACACTCCAGTCCTTTTTCAGCCCTCGGCGCTTTTTGCTGACTTATTTTTAATTTTAGGGGTTGTTTTCATGTCTAATCCTCTCTTCTGAATATGCACAATATAATCTCTTTTTCCTAGAAATTTTCGCAAAGGTGCATTGTTAATAGGCTTTAGCTTTGCATGCATTTTGCATTATTATGCTTCTTGCATTCGGTTTTTGTTATTTATTAAAGAACTCTAAAGAACTACACTCTAAATTTAATCTAAAAGTATAAAAAATACAAAAAATTTAAAAAAAATAAAATCTTTTATTATTTATATTACTAAATTAATTTTTAGTCGACTATGCCTATCCGCATAGACAAAATTTTGTGTGGTTTAATTAAATTCATGGGATTGCCTTATCAGAAAAAGGGTAAAATAAAACCACTGGTGCTCAGCTGGTACAGAAATTTAATACCTTGCTTCGTAGCTGCTTTTCATTTTGTAAATTTTTACTTAAAAATAGGATTTAGACTTATTATAAATTTTGATGTAAATTTATTTTTTTGATAAACCCTTTTAAACAGTGGTTTCGATAGAATTTTCCATCTCATTCCATTTATTGCCTAGATACAGGCCTCTTAATTGCAAAATATTATAATCGCCTTTGATATCCATTTTCGATATTTTTTTTCAGCCATTTCTCACGTATTCTTGTTCCAAGTTCAAGTATTTTAACTTTAATCTCTTCGGGTCTAATTCCCCGAAGCTTGCTTCGCTATTATAAATATG
>CAZHHK010000033.1:0-27253 GCA_964531405.1 uncultured Spirochaetales bacterium
TTATACATTAATAAATCATATTATTCAACTATTTTGGGACGCACTCTTAATAATAGTAACATTATAATTTTTGAAAAAGATATGAATAAATTTAATTTTTTTGAAAATCCTAAACCCGTGAAATTACATGATAATCAGGAATATTTAATATTTTTAGGAAATTATATACCAGATAGCTATTTTATTGGTTTCATAGAAAAAATAGGTGACTTTATTATATATAATTATAAAACAAAACACATAATAAATGTAAGTGATAAAATTGATTTTAATTCAATATTAGAAGGTAATTTTATTAATAATATGTATATATTAGATAGAGAAAAAATAAATATTTTCTATGTATTACAAAATAAAGAAGAATCAAAATTTTATTTTTATATAATTAATGAATTAAAACAATTGATAAACAACTAATATTATATATTATCATTTTAGGTTATGTTAATTTATATAAAACAAATTAAAAAGTTCTTTGATAAAAATAAAAATGTAAGAGGATTAAACAATAATCCTTTTGAACTGTAAACTTTTAAATCCATAATTGATAACATATCCTACTCGGAGCTTTGTAGCTTTAAGGTAAGATAAAAGTTGTGAGACATGGTGAGGATGTATGGCGTTATCGCTCTTAAACTCTAAAATAATCTTAGAGTCAACAACGATATCGGGGATAAGATGACCTACAACTGATTATACATAGGAGGAGGAGGTTTACATGGATAATATCATGGATTTATTAAAAAACAAGAATCTAAAAACAATAGAAGATTTGCAAGATTTTTTGCCTGATCTGTATTGAGGCTATTTATGATGGTGAGATAACTGGCCATCTCGGATGCAAAAAAAATGCCATGGAATGTATTTTTCAGCAACAGAATCTGCAAAATATTGGCTGACGGTAATTAATGAACTTAAAAACTGTAGCGTACAAGATATATTAATATCTGAACTGTCGACATTTTTTTAATATAGGCCTGAGATAAAAAAATAATTTATACAACCAATCCAAGAGAAAGTTTTAATTGAGGTATCCGGAAGGTTGCCAAAAATAGATTTTTTCAAATGAAGAATCTATTTTAAAATTATTTTATTTAACAAGGCATATCGAAAAAAAATGGACACAAGTTTTCATAGTCTTACAATTGTCGATTTGTTTTGAAGATAGCTTAAAGGAATTTTGTAAAATTTTTCTAAGAGTTTACACAGAATTATTGATACACTTTACACAGAAAAATGATTATTCTTCAATTTTTTTTCTTAAGGCTTTTATCCTTTTTGTTCTCTCTTTTGATTTATATTTTTCAGTCTGATTTATCTTGTTTTTGTTTTTTTCCAGCCTCTTATTTCGCAATTTTAATTTTTTTTCTGATCTATTGTTTATTGATATTTTTTTTAATTTTAACAATAATATTTCAAAAGCTTGTTTTTTGTTTTTTCCTTGAGTCCTCTCACCGCTGTAATTTACGGTAATGCCCGTAGGTAAATGTTTAATTCTAACCGCTGTGGCAACCTTATTTACATTTTGTCCGCCTTTGCCCTTATGAGATGCGTAACAAACTATTTTACATTCTGGTATCAATTTTTCTATAGAATAATTTTCATATTTTGAATAATCATTTGAGTTTATCATATAAAATAATTATATGATAATTTTATTTATGTTTTGTCAATTATATAATTATTTTGAAAAATTTTTGTATAATTTATTGATTTTAATAATTAAGATTTTATAAATATAAGATATGAATGATAAAATTAACTTAATAATAGATAAGCTTTTAAAATTGGGAAAAGTTTTTTATTATGGCTCAACTGCTATTTTAAAATATAAAAATCAGCCAATAAAAATTTATAATATTATTACTGATATAGATATTGGTGCAATAGGGCAGGTTACCTCAGATTTAAAGTTTTCTTCGGACCTGAGTATCGATGCATACACAATTGTCAATGATAAAATAATAAATTTTACTGTCTTTGATTTTAATAAAACCTGCAATGATTACTCTTGTCTACAAGAGGTAAGTATTTTTAAAAAAAACAATCCTTTGTATTGTTTTTTTTATTCACCAGAGAATAAAAGATATTACAATATTAAAAACCGTAATTTTGCCGATATCAAAAAAAATATTATTAGATATGATGATCCGTTTAACCTATCGATAGAAGACATGATAGATTTATCAATATTGTCAGGAGAAATTAAATTTAAAATTAGCATTATCTCTGAAGATGATATTAGTGTGAATAAAAATCTGGATTTAAAATCTTTTTTTTATCTGATTGAGCGATCTTTAACAAGTACACATCCCTATTATGCTTTGATTACTTTAAAAAAATTCGGTTTATTAGAATATTTTTTTCCTTTTTTAGATGATTTAAAAGGGATTTCCCAGGACAGGTGTCTTCATCCTGAAGGGGATGTTTTTGAACACACCCTATATTGTTTTAAATATCTTAAAAATCCAAGTCTTCGCTTGAGCATTGGCATGCTTCTTCATGATTATGGCAAAGCACTCGAAAAGTATAAAAATGGATTCAAGGAACATGCAACGTTAGGCGCCAAACAAGTTAAAAAGATTCTTAAGCCTTATGGATTCAGTGAAAATTTTATCAACGAAATAATTTATTTGGTTGAATATCATATGATTAACTCTTATTTTTTTAGACTTAAAGATGAGACTAAGGATAAATTCTTCAATAACGATTTGGGGCATGATTTGTTAAGACTATATAAAGCAGACACGCTTGGATCTGTTGGAAAACTTGACGTTTATTATGATATAATATCAAATTTAAAAAAGGGCATTTTTAAAAAATCAAAAAATTCATTCAATATTCCAAGGGACTACTGGATAAACTAAAATATATTTTTATCATCCTGTAGACTTAACATTATTCTTCCTAATAAAAATTAGAAGTGGCTTGATATCAATTGATAGATTATAAAACAGTTCTATATACTTTTGTCGAGAGTATTTTAGTGTAAATATAAGATGGTTTTAAAAAAACAAACATTTTTATACATTTTGAGCCCAAATGTAATAGTTTTAAGTATAACTCTCTAATAATTATGCAATAATTTTATTTTTTTATCGTGTCATGAGAAGGATTTTTACTGACTTTTTTCACTGCTTTTTTTACTGCATCAACTATCTCTTCACGCTGATTGCCAATATAATACTGTTGTGAATAGACAAGACCTGTAAAACTTGATCGATATTTAGGTTTTATATTATTTAAAGCCAGTGTTGCCATATCAAGTACGCATTCCTGGCATTTGCATGCATCTTTATTTTCTTCTTCAGACAATTGTTTTTCTAATTCTGTTATAACTAGTGATTCTGCCTCATTAACTAAAAGATCAAAGTCATATTCATCTTTAAAAGCCATTTTAGACCTCTCTAAAATATTCCTCTCCGGCTTTCTAACCATTAAAATAATATTTACAGGTTAGTGGTAGGACGGACAAATAAAATATTTTTAAGTATAAATAATTTTTTTTATATAATTAATTTTAAAATTATTTTGAAATATTTTCAATAATTTATTAATAATTAATAAATTATTTATTTTTTTAACATTATATCTATGTATTCTTCACAATCCTTTAAATTTGGCTCATAAAAGAAAAAATCATCCTTGTCATACTGGTTGTAATCCTCAATTATTTCTTCACCTTTTTTTATATCCCTTAAAGCAATCTCTGTATTTTCATCGATTAGCCTGATGTTATAACCTTCAACAGCATGATTTATGAATCTGGCATTATCTGTAATATAATAATATTTATCTTTATATTTATAACAGGTATTCAAAAGATGTTTTCTTCCATGAGGATCGATATTTTTGCAGATATTTAAAAATTCGTTTCTTTCAAAGCATCTGTCTATAATAGGATTAAATTCCCAGACTACTTCTCCTTTTTTAATATCCTGATCAGCATAGAGTCCGAAGCCGTGTATTTTTGATTTGGCAGCATAATTATCAAATGTAAGCATTTATAATTCCTCTTTTTTAAAAATAATGAATTATACTTAAAATTATAATCATTTTTTGTCAATATACCTAAAGGTATTTCAATTGTAAAAAATTTTTGTAATTTGTAACATTTAACATATGGTATTACCATTATTTAAATGGAATATTATAGTTACTTTTTAAAAACTTCTTAGGATATATTGATTTTTAAAAAAAATATTATATAATCAAATGATTAAAAATGACAATAACTCAGGATGAAATCGATAAAATTTATTTTTTAACTCATACTTCTTTTAGAGAGAAACAGATAATTAATTTTGCCAGGTATGTGAATAATTTTGAGCAATTGGTTGATAAGATTAGAAAATTAAGACATCCTGATCTTGACAAGGATTGGGTTTTATTTGATTATAAATTTAAATTTGGTAAGACTATATATGCAAAAAATGTTAAAGTCATTGAGGAAAAAGACATATTTAAAGGTACTTATACTCACCTATGCAAGAATGATATCAAATATTTAATTCAAATAATAGGCAATTCAGGATACTGCCGAAATTGTGATACTCAGTTTTTCCCAAGAATATGCTATGATAACCCGTTCAGGGATAAAATAGATTATAACACAATGAAATATGGAAGTAGTATACCTATAATCCCAAAAACATTAGATGAAAAGTACATATCTAGACTCTTAAGCATAGGAGTCGACAAAAGTATTCTGGAAGAAGCAATTCGTGTTATACACTCACCTTTAGAGATCGATAAAGCATTGAACACAAAAAACTACGACTGGAATAATCCTCCGCCTCCGGTAAAAATTCATGGACGGCTGATGTTTCTCTATGATGTATGGACTATAAGGCCAGTAAAAAAAATGGGAATATTCCCGAATACAAAATATTTTTTTCACAGATGTAATGATAATATCGAACGGATTCTTTTTAATGAAAAAAATCTATATCCTTGGTGCCCAGCCTGTTTTACAAAGTTCATCCCGCAGTCAGATGAATCTACAATTGAGAATTATAAAGAATATATTAGCGTAAAATGCTATGTCTCTGGCAGTGAAGATAAATCGGATAATAATCACGAACAATTCGGTGAAATAGAAAAAAGATCTCCGGAATATTTTTATTTATCAATACTGGGACTTGATAAAAGGGCAGACCATGAAGAAATAATCAACACATTTAGAAAATTAAGCAAAATATATCATCCTGATCTTGGAGGAGACAGCGAAACATTCCAGGAAATCGTGAATGCAAAAAACTGGCTTTTAAATTATTATAAAAAATACGGCAGATTTTAATAGTAAAATTTGTGCTACTTATAAAATTATTTTAAATCAATTAATTTTTTAAAACATTCGGGTATTTCGGATACAAAACTTATTTTTTTACCCGTAACAGGATGAAAAAACGCCAAAGATTTTGCATGAAGGCAAAGTCTATCAACAGGATTTTCTTTTGCGCCATATTTAATATCCCCAACGATTGGGTGTCCTATATCTTTCATGTGCACTCTTATCTGATTTTTTCTTCCGGTTTTAAGTTTGATGTCAAGCATTGAGTATTTATTATTCTTCTTTATTAATAGATAATGAGTTTCGGCTTTTTTGCCTTCCTCTTCGTTATTGCACGAATGCATTATATGTTCATTATCTTCTTTAAGGTTTGAAATTATTACGCCACTGCTTTTTTTTACACACCCTTCGACAATTGCTATATAGCTTCTGTCGCAAACAAAAGTCTGCCATTTATCGCGTAACTTTCTCTGAACCTCAGGAGATCTAGCAAACATCATAAGACCGGATGTTTCCCTGTCGAGTCTGTGAACTATAAAAAGTTTGCTGTTTGGATTTTTGCTTTGCAAATAATCTCTTGTAATCCCGAATGCGGTTAATTTTTTATTTTCTTTAAAAGCCTGCACGGACAATAATCCTTCAGGCTTGTCGATTATTACTATACTGGAATCTTCAAAGATTATCTTTACCCCGTAGAGAGAAACATCCTTGATGGATGGTTTTTTATTAATTGAAACGAGCATTCCTTGTTTAAGAATGAAATTATGTTTTGTTGTTGTAACTCCATTGACTGAAACTTGCTTATATAAAAGCATTGATTTTATTTTTTTTCTTTTATGGTCGGGAAGTTTTTCAATTAAAAAAGTCAATAATTCTGATTGTTTATCGACTTTAAGATTTATAATTTTATTTTTCATACTAATTTTTTATTACTAGTAAAAATTTATCCTCCTTCTGCTGGGCTAAATTAATACTTTAAGCAAATTTTAAGCTCTGTCCCCAAAATTTGTGATAATTTTACTCATTATTTAATGAAACAATAACTTAATTTGTTGTCAGTTGCCAACAAATTTTTATAAAAAATTAATTAGAATATCAGGCTTGATAGTTTTTATGAAAATTTTTACTTTATTATGCCGATAATAAAGTAAAAGTGGTTGATTTTTTAAAGAATGTTTTATATTATTATATTGATAGGAGGAAAAAATGTCTACTCATGAAAAAATGTTGAGGATGGGTGATTTTTTAGTAAGGAAAAATATATTAACTCAAGAGCAGGTAAATGAAATACTTGCAGAGCAAAATAAAGTTCAGGATTTTACTCGTTTACGCTTTGGAAGGATTGCAGTCAATAAAGGTTATACAACTGAAGAAGAAATCAATAAAGCTATGATGGAAAAATATCAGATAGAAAAAAAGAATAATGTCAATAAAAAAAAGAAAAATGACAATCCATATCCATTCTTATTGAAATAATTTTTTATAGCAGAAAAAAACTATTTACAAATGTTAAAAGATTCCTCTTGTAAGTGATATTAAGTTTTTGTGTAATGAGCCAGTTTTATTAGTGTTACGTAAAAAGTATATTTAAAAATTTTTATTTTATGATTTTTGATATTATATAAAAAACAATAGACAGTATTATACTAATGATTATAGATGTAACAATTGGAAAATAGAATTTAAAATTTTTCTTTTCGATCACAATATCGCCAGGAAGGCGGCCGAGATTAAGGGGAAGTTTGTTAAATATAATTAAGACAATTCCAGTTATTACAAGCAATATGCCAATAATTATCAATGCTTTACCTATATTATTCATAATTCATCCAGTATATTTATATATTTATTTTATTTGAAGTTTTTTTTAAATTTCTCTTTACATCACTTTTATATTATTATAGATCAAAATTTCTGTTTTTTTTCAACGTTTTTAATAATAATTTTAATCTCTAGTTATAAAAAATCGGCTCGAATTTTTAGTTAAAATTAAAATTTATTCGGTTATTTGGAATAGCAGTTAAAATAAATTTATTCCAAAAAGCCTATTAAATTTTATTTGAAATAGGATATAATAAAAAGAAGAATTAAGCTTCTAATAATTTAAAATTTATTGTAAATTTTTTTAATTAATTAGTATAATTTAAAAATCAGGTATAATATTTATACTGGTTTTGATGACAAGTATTTTTGATCTATAGATTGGAGTATTTTGTGATTTATACTAATAGAAAAAAATTGATTAATCAGCTTTTACTTGTTTTGAATACTATTGTTTTTGTTTTTTTAGGTTGTCAAGTACCAGAAAAAGTTGAAGTTGAGAAAGTTAATATAGCAAGTTCATCGGGTTTGAATGTAGAATTTGTTAAAAATGGTGGGGCTGCTGTTAATGAAGTACAGATTTTTAATTATTGCTCAGAGGAAATTACTGAAATTAAAGCAATCGGAGATCAAAATTTATCATCTGTTTCCATAGAGCCAAACTGGTCGTTTGTAAGCAGCCTTGGAGGAACCCCTATAACAAATGGTGGCGCCAATAGAAGCTATACAATAGCGCCGCTGACTGGTAATATTTCCAAAAGGCAGGATGGGACCGATATTGCTAATGGGGATGCAATCTGGATTAGGATAAAAACAAAAACAGGTTTGTTTTTTGTTGGTGCATTCAGATGGGAACAAGGAGTTGATAAATGGGCTTTATATGTTAAAAATAATTATTAAATAAAAAGGATTGAAAAATGAAAACTTTAAAATTTTTAATTTGTGCATTTTTAATGCTTATTTTAACTTTTAATTTTTATCCTAACAAGGATAGGGACAAGGACAGAATTCATGATCGTAATATAATTGAAACAAAAATTACCTCAGATCCGGATGAAGTAAGTGTAGACATTTCTGGGATAAGAGAAATTTACACTACCCCTGTTAAAATAAAATTGATGCGAGGCAAAAGCTATGAGATTGTTTTTTCAAAGGAAGGCTATAAAACAAAAAGGATTAATTATGTAGGTGGTTCGGGAGATATCTCGATAACTTTGGAGAGGGATGATTTTCATGAAAGAATTAAGTCAAGAATTTCTTCAAATCCAAACGGTGCTAATGTAGAAATAGATGGTATAGATCAAGTATTCTTCACGCCATTTGAAATTAGACTACGCAGAGGAGTTAAATATAATATTACTTTTACAAAAGATGGATTTTATCCTAAACGGGTTATTTTTACCGGAGGTAGTGGAGACCTATCGGTATCTCTTGATAAAAAAGAAGTGAATAGAGTAAAAACAAGTATTTCATCTAACCCTAATGGAGCCACTGTTGAGATATCAGGTATGGATGATATTTTTAAAACACCATTTGAGGTTAAGCTTAAAAGAGGTGAAAATTATAAAATTGTCTTTACAAAGGATGGTTTTCAGACAAAGGTAATTAATTACCGTGGCGGATCGGGAGATCTAGATGTTGAATTAGAAAGAAAGGAAAGAGAAAGGGTAAGAGTAGATATTTTATCAGATCCTTCGGGCGCTGAAGTAGAAATATCCGGTATAGATCAAACCTTTACAACTCCGGTTAAGGACTTGAGATTACGAAGGGATGTTTCATATATAATAGTATTTAAAAAAGATGGATATCACACAAAGAAAATAAATTATGTCGGAGGGTCAGGTGATATTTCAGTAAAATTGGATAAAAAAGAACCTGAAAAATTAAAGACCGATATATCATCAAATCCTCAAGGTGCTAATGTAGTAATATTGGGGATGGATGATAGTTTTGTCACCCCATTTTCGATAAAACTTCGCAAAGGTGTAGACTATGTAATAATCTTTTCTAAAGATGGTTATAAAGAAAAAAGAGTGAATTATACTGGAGGTTCGGGAAGTCTCGATGTAACATTAGAAAAGATTCCCACAGAAAAAAAGGTTAGTGTGCTTATTGATTCTTTTCCTCCTGATGCAAAAGTCGAGATTAGTGGTATAGATAAAACATATCGTACGCCATGTAAGGTAAAACTTGTGGAAGGAGAAAATTATAAGATTACTATCTCGAAACCGGGTTTTGCAACAGTTAAAGTTAAAATCAAAGCGGGTGATGGTGATGTAAGAGTGCCGCTTCCGCCAAAGCCATTTTAACATTATTTGAAATTTAATTGATAAAATTAATGCGGAGATAGAAATATTTTCTCCGCATTTTTTTATACCTAGAAGTATAAAAAAATGATAATATATTTAGAGATTTTTAATTATAAATAACAGGAAAAATAATTGAGTCATTTTGCTGTAAAGACAATAATTCATGGACATTTTTATCAACCGCCCAGAGAAGATCCATGGACAAATCAAATAGAAGAGCAAACATCCGCTCATCCCTATAAAAATTGGAATCTTCGCATTACAAAAGAATGCTATGGTGCTAATTGCTATTCAAGAGTGTTAGATAATAACGGTAAAATTATTGATATTATTAATAATTACGAATATATAAGTTTCAACTTTGGACCAACGCTTCTTTCATGGCTTGAGAAAAAATGCCCTGATGTTTATAAAAAAATATTGGAAGCCGATAGAAAGTCAATAGAATTACACAACGGTCATGGTAATGCTATAGCCCAGGTTTATAATCATGTCATAATGCCTTTGCAGAATTATGAAGATAAAAAAACTCAAATAATCTGGGGATTAAAGGATTTTGAAAAGAGATTTCATCGGAAGAGCGAAGGAATGTGGCTTGCCGAAACTGCAATCGATTATGAGACAATAGATTTGTTAATTAATTTTGGCATAAAATATGTCATACTTTCACCTTATCAGGCTTTAAGATACCGTAAGATTGGAGAGGAGAGATGGCATGATGCCTTAAAAAGTACTTTGCCAACAAACAGGCATTATAAAGTAAAAAGAGAAAATGGAGAAATAGCTGTTTTTTATTATGACAAAAAATTATCCACAGCTGTAAGTTTTGAGCACTTACTCCATAGCTCTGATAATTTTGCAAACAGTATTATGCATGGTAGACATGAGAATGATCTTGTGGTAATTGCAACGGATGGTGAAATATATGGACATCATGAGCCGTTTGGCGACATGTGTCTTGCCCGTCTTATAAGGGAATATCATCAAATCTTGGGCAAAATAAAGTTAATGAATTTTGCGGAATTTCTTGCTGATAATCCCCCTCAGTATGAAACGGAAATTTATTTAGGCGATGACGGATTAGGCTCGTCATGGAGCTGCAGTCATGGAGTTGGAAGATGGTACAAAGATTGTGGTTGTAATACCGGAGGTCAACCAGGATGGAATCAAAAATGGCGTGGTCCTTTGAGAGAAGGATTTAATGATTTAAAAAAAGAAATCGATAAAATTTATTTTAACGAAACGTTAAAGTATTCACAGAATCCTATAGATTTACGTAATGATTATATAGAATACATATTAAGTGATTACAATAATGATGGGTTACAATTTTTAAAAAGAAATATAATTCATGATATAAAAGAAGAAGATCTGTCAAGGCTTTTAAAATTATTAGAGTCACAGAAGTACGCTATGTTTATGTTTACATCATGTGGATGGTTTTTTTCTGAAATATCCGGAATAGAAACAATACAGAACATGCATTATGCCTATAGAGCTATAACCCTGCTGGATGAAAAATTTCATGACGGACTTATAAATATTTTAGAAAATCAGCTTGAAAAAGCCGAATCCAATATAAAGGAAAAACATAATGGTAAATGGCTTTTAAAAAATGTCATTTATAATTCCAAAAAAGATCTTGCACGGATAGCCGCAAGTTTTATTTCTGTATTCAAGGCTACAGGCAGGGATATTACCGGCAGTTTAGAATTTTTTGAATATTTTGATGTTAAAAAGTATATTATCAAAAATGTACTTTTTAATTCGCCTATGCATGAAGGCAGTATAACTGTTTTTGATAAAAGATGCATGGAGTCTTTAACATTTGATTTTTTGTTTATTGAGTTAGCAAACAGTGATTTTGTAATATGCATAGTGGACAAAGAAAAAAAAGATCTGCTAGCGGATATAAAAAGAGATTTTAGTAATAATATGATAAAAAACGAAAAATATATAAAAGATGGCGTTTTATTAATGACGAAATCTAATCTGTCGCCTGAAATACAAAAATTTATAACCGAATATTTATATGCCGAAAAGAAAAAGAATATGATGCAATCGGCAATCAGAGCGTTTAACGAATTAAGACCGCTTTTAATTTTTTATAAAGAATCCAATACGCCATTGCCTCAAATATATATGGCACTATTAAAATTTGCTGGTGAATCGATTTTTCAAAATATCTATGAAAACAGCAATGATTTTCCTGATCGAGATACAATGCTTTTGATTATGGATCTATTAAATCTTGTTGGTTTTTTTAGTATAACTATCAATACCGATCTAGTAAAAGAAAAATTTGCCATTATATTATATGAAAAACTTAAAGAAGTCGATTTGAATATAAAATATCATGACGTATTTAAGAAAGCGTTAATCCTTATAGAATTTTGCAACAAGACCAATCTTATTATAGAAAAATCAAGAGTTGAAAATTTAATTTTTAAATTGTTAAAAGAAAATGTAAAAGGTTTAATCGAAAAGATAAATTTTGAAGAACGAGTTGAAACAAGAAACGCATTGATTATGCATTTCAGAAATTTAATAATACTTGCGGATAATTTTAACATAAATACGGAAAAGGAAAAAGATATTTTCTTTAAGTTTATCAAAAAACATGATTGATAACGATTATTTTTTTGCTATATCAAAATTTACCGTCTGCACAACCCTAAAGCCACCGAAGCTTCCTGTTCCTGAAGGATCGGAATTTAAAAATCTTGCCGAACTTCTGCATGTAAAAGCATTAAATTGATATGCTCCGCCCCTTATTGATCTGTTAATGCCATTTTCAGGACCCTTTGGATCAATATATGGTGAAAAATAATAAAACATTCTGTTAAAGTAATCATTACACCATTCCCAGACATTGCCGCTCATGTCATAAAGACCGAGTTCATTTGGATTTTTTAAACCAACAGGATGGAGTTTCCCTTCAGCATTTTTATTAAACCATGCGACAGAATATGGATCATTTGATCCTGCAAAAAAATAATTATTTGACTTTCTTCCACCCTTACATGCAAATTCCCATTCTGCTTCGGTTGGCAGCCTGTATCCGTTTGCATTAAAGTCGCATGACCAGTCATTTAAATTATAAGCAATATCTTTATTCTCCATCTCGCTTAATAAATTACAAAAGACTACTGCTCCATACCAGCTGATTTCAGTACAGGGATAATTATCCATACCGGTTTTAATTATAAAATTTTTGCCATTAAAATTTATATTGTTATCTTCGTCAAAAATATCAAGTAATATCTTTTTTTTGCCTTCTGTGTTTATGACGACGCCTTTTTCAATCGATATTTTACCTGCTTTAAATCCCCAGTTTAAAACCTCGGATAACTGTTTATTTGTTGTTTCAAATTTTGCCATGAAATAATTTTTAGTTAAAGTTACGGAATGCGCTGGTCTTTCTTCAAGGAATCCTTTATTGTGCCCCATCTGGAAATTACCAGCCTCGATAAATGACATCCTAATCGGCAAGCCAATTTGTTTTACATCGTTAACCGTAACTATTGTGCTACACGAAACAATGATTATTAACAAATTTAAAACAGGGATTATTTTGTTTTTCATAATTGAAGTATAATATTTTTTTGTTTTTAGTCAATTATTTGTTTAGTAATAAATTCCAGCTTAAGTATTAATTTTTCATAAGAATGAAATTTATATACTCTGTGCGATATTGTATGGTTATAATAATTTTAACTAATTATTATAAAAAGGCGCTCCGCTATATTTGATTTCACTTAATATTAGAGGAGCGTTGATTTTTTTATCCAATGGCTTTGCTGCCTTTTTCACCAGTCCTTATTCTTATGCATTCGCCAAGATCAAGGACGAATATTTTACCATCGCCTATATTACCTGTCTTAGCACCTTTGATAATAGCCTCTATTGTTGGTTTTACATACTCATCATTAACGGCTATTTCAAGTCTTGTCTTTTTTAAGAGGTTGATTTCTGTTACTACACCTCTATAGCTTTCAGTGTAACCCTTTTGCTGTCCACAGCCTAAAGCGGTAGAAACTGTCATTTTATATATTTCAGCTTCAAATAAGGCTTTTTTGACATCCTCTAATTTATGAGGTTGAATTAAAGCAATTATTAATTTCATATTTATCACCTCTTTTTTTATTAATTTATAATCTGGAATCCAGAATAAGCCTCGGCTCCGTGTTCCCCTAAATCTAGTCCGGCTAATTCTTCTTCACGGGACACTCTTAAGCCCAGTATCAGTTTAATAATAGACCAGATTACGATTGCAATTGTAAAGGTAAATAATCCTGCAGATATTACACCAAGAGATTGTATTCCCAATAGTTTAAAGCCGCCTCCAAAGAATAAGCCATTGCCTGTTGCTGTATCGGTTATACCATCCTGAGCGAACAATCCAACCGATAAAGTACCAAAAACACCGTTTACAAGATGAACGGATAAAGCACCAACCGGATCATCAAGATGTAATTTGTCAAATAAAATGACTGATAATACAACCAGTGTGCCTGCTATTAACCCTATTATTGCGGCAGATTGCACGCTTACAAAAGCACATGGCGCTGTTATGGCTACAAGTCCAGCTAGTGCGCCGTTTATTATCATTGAAAGATCGGGTTTTTTCATTATGAGCCATGAGACAACCGTTGAGCTCAAAATAGCCGTAGCCGCTGCCGTATTTGTTGTCACTGCTATATGCGCAATTGCTTTGCCGTCTCCTACACCCATTGTGGAGCCGGGATTAAATCCAAACCATCCAAACCAGAGCACCAGACCTCCGAGAGTCACAAGAGACAGGCTATGCCCCATTATTGGTTTTGCACTGCCATCTGCTCTATATTTACCCAATCTGGAGCCAAGTAAAATTACTCCAGCAAGAGCAGCCCAGCCTCCGACTGAGTGAACTACTGTTGATCCTGCAAAGTCATAAAATCCCAGTTTTTGCAGCCAGCCTCCTCCCCAGATCCAGTGGCCTGTTATAGGATACATTAATCCGACAAGTATAAAAGAGAATATGATGAAAGAATGGAATTTTATTCTCTCCGCTACTGCTCCTGATACAATTGTTGCAGCCGTACCTGCAAAAACAAGCTGGAAAAAAAACTTCGCCCATAATGGTACGCCTGTCCAGCTTAATGCGGAATAAACTCCCGAATAAGCATCACCGGTTGAAGGACTATTATCAACGCCGTTTGCAAAAAACAATCCTTTAAAACCAAAAATGGAATTACCGTCTCCAAACATGAGTCCGAAACCAATAATCCAGAATGATACCGATGCTATAGCAAAAACAATAAAATTTTTTGCCAGAATGTTAACAGTATTTTTTGCCCTGCATAAGCCTGATTCAACCATGGCAAATCCAAGATTCATAAAAAAAACAAGGAATGCGGCAAATAAAACCCACATCGTATCAATTGCTGTTGTTAAATTCTTTATTGCATCTGTTGTTTCCTCTCCTTCCGCATAAAGAGGACTCATCATGAATGCAAGGAATATAACAATTAGAAAAAAAATTAAAATATTTTTTTTCATCTAAAAGCTCCTTAGCATATATTAAAATCAACAATACTGTTGATTGATATTCTATAAATAATTGTATGTTGCAATGATTTTACTTATAGAATATCGAGGTTGTATGATTGAATACAACCTCAAATATATAAATTATAAATTTATAGAAAACGCTACGTCAATATGATTCTCCCAGACTGATGTTTTTGATCCGTACAGTATCATCAAATAATTCCAATTGGTTGACATATTACCTACATACGTAAATGTAAATGAGTATATGTCTTTTGTGTAGCCAAGCCCGATTTTAATTCCGGCAAATAAAATTCCGTTCGGGTAAGTATCTGTATCGGCTGTATCAAAAGTCATGTCAAAACCGACTGATGGAGTAAAACCATAGATGTTAAAATTTATCCCTGCATAATATTCCAGCCACCAGATTCTTGTTTTGTTGCTCTCATCGTTTAACGGATATAAATCCGAAGATGTAAATCTATCGATTGCAAGATCAAGCTCTGTATATATCTGGCCTGTTATGTCTTTTACACCTGTAAAATGCATGAATTCAAATCCCATGTAATAAATACCGTCAAACTGGATTTTTTGAATCACATTATTTGAATCATTTTGAGGAATTATATAAAATCTAAATGCCTCAGATATACCCCAACTGAAACCAAAGTCATAGCTCCCATTTAAATCTATTACCGGTGATAATCTTGTTTCAATATAATCAACCTCGCCACTGTTTAATGACGCTTTTGCTTGAATTCTTGATTCGAAGTTTATACCGATATTCATCACTTTATCGATTGTAAAATAATTTTCTAAGCCGGCATAAAACCTATTTCTTACCTGATTATTTAAATCTATCGTACCTGGTATGCCGGTATCACCGGATAATCCGATGATATAGATTTCTTCCTTTGCCCATAATTTAACCGAGTAAAATTTTACGGGGAATGTTAAACCTCCGAGAATTGATAATTTCCCATTCACTGCTCCGTTTGGAAAATTATAATAAGATGGTGAAAGCTTACTGTTTAATATGTCGAGCCCACCTCCGGTTGTAAAAGTAAAATTAAAAATTCCTGGGAATGTATTTTCGTTTTTGGCTTCTTCCTCGCCGAATACCGCAATATTCATTAACAATGTGAATATTGTGATGAAACAAATTGTTTTTATTTTATTTAATGCATTCATAAATAATCCTTTGTTATTTTAAAAATTAATTTAAATTTGATTTAAAAAATCAAAAATGCTACAATAAAAATATATAATAATTTTTACAGTTATTATAAAAGCCCCCTCTTTTTATAGTCTCAAAGCTTTTGAAGAGGGGTGCTTTTTTGTTTTTTTATCCAATAGCCTTGCCGCCTTTTTCTCCTGTCCTTATTCTTATACATTCGCCAAGATCAAGGACAAATATTTTACCATCGCCTATATTACCTGTCTTAGCACCTTTAATAATGGCTTCTATGGTTGGCTTTAGATATTCGTCATTAACCGCTATTTCAAGTCGTATCTTTTTTAAAAGATTGATCTCGGTTACAACGCCTCTATAACTTTCGGTGTAACCTTTTTGTTGTCCGCAACCTAAAGCGGTAGAGACGGTCATTTTATATATTTCAGCATCATATAAGGCTTTTTTGACATCCTCTAATTTATGAGGCTGAATCATTGCAATTACTAATTTCATGTTATCCTCCTTAAATTAAAATTAATCGATAATCTGGAATCCACTGTAGCCTTCCATGCCATGTTCTCCTATATCCAATCCTTTTAATTCTTCTTCCTTAGATACTCTTAATCCAATGGTGTATTTTAGAATTAAAAAAAGGATTGTCATGCATACAATAACCCAGCCTGCAACACATAAAACGCCTAGAGCTTGGACGCCTAATTGTTTTAATCCACCGCCGAAGAATAAACCTGTGGCTACTCCGCCATTAAACTGGGATTCTGCAAATAAACCTACGGCTAAAGTGCCCCATACACCGTTAACAGCATGTACAGATACCGCACCAACAGGGTCATCGATTTTTAGTACTTTATCTATAAACAGTACAGACAATACAACCAGTATACCGGCTATCAATCCGATTATAATCGCACTTATTGGAGAAACAACAGCGCATGGCGCTGTTATAGCAACCAGTCCTGCCAGAGCTCCGTTTAATGTCATGGATACATCAGGTTTTTTGTTTATTAACCATATAACTATCATTGCAGCAACAGCTCCTGATGCTGCAGCTAAATTTGTAGTAACTGCTATATGACCAATGTTTTCGGCAAACGCAAGAGTACTACCTGGATTAAATCCAAACCATCCAAACCATAATATAAAAACACCAAGTGCCGCTAAGGTTATACTGTGCCCCTGTATCGCTTTTGACTTGCCATTATTATCATATTTGCCAAGTCGTGGACCTAGCATGATAGCGCCTATTAAAGCTGCCCATCCGCCTACTGAGTGAACAACCGTTGATCCTGCAAAATCATGAAATCCCATCTGTGCGAGGAAGCCTCCTCCCCATGCCCAGTGGCCTGAGATAGGATAAATGAATGCCGATATAACAAAACTGTATATTAAATAGCTTATAAATTTTGTTCTTTCAGCCATTGCTCCAGAAACTATTGTAGCGGCGGTTGCGGCAAAAACAACCTGGAAAAACCACATTGCATATTGCCAATTGCCGGCATTGTCACCAGGGTTAGCGCTTTTTAAGAAGAAATCGTTTAACCCGATTAATCCCAATAAATCTTTGCCATACATCAGTCCCCAGCCGATCATAAAAAAAGCCAATGATCCTACAGCAAAATCCATTAGATTTTTCATAACTATATTGCCGGCATTTTTTGCCCTTGTTAAACCGGTTTCGACCATTGCAAAACCAGCTTGCATTATAAAAACCAAAAAGCCCGTAATCAAGAGCCATATAAAATCAGCACTGCTTTTGGCAGGGGGTGATTCCCCATCGGCAAAAATGGGAAACATTAAAAAAACCATAAAGATTGCAATTAAAAATAAAATATTTTTTCTCATTTTTATCTCCTTGTAAATTATGTTGTTTTTTATGTCTTTAAAACATAAATTATATTTCTGGCTAAAAAACTTATTTAACTAGCCGCCTCCTTTAATATGTTTTTTAGTGTCTTAAAAAAATATTTATGTCAAAGAACATAAAGATAATTTAATCATTTATTGCAAAAATGATTGTTATTTTATGGAGGTAAAAGCATATATTATGCCAAATATTAAATATCAGTATAACTATTGGATTTTCCTTTAATTAACCTATATACTTTATGAAAGTTGTATGATACAATATTGTAACTTTTTAATTGACCCGTGTGTTAGCTGGTACATATTTGTATTACAACAAATATGTACCTAGGGTAAGTTTATACCAAAAAGCATATATAAAAAAATCAAATATTTGTTAAAATAATAATTATTATTGTTAAATAAGATTAAATATGATATTTAACGACATCTTAAAATTTGAAGATGCTTTTTTGTAATTAATTGTTTTTATGAATTTATGTGATAGAATGATTTTTAGAATATTTCCCAAAATATTTTTAAGATCATTCATTCTATAATTACAAAGCAAAAAGTGGCAGGCTGTAATAGCTTTTTAGTAATTATTTAAAGTATAAAAAAATAGAATAGCTAAATTCAATTTAAATATTGAATTAATATTTTATTTTTAAACAGAGGATTGCCATGTTTTTGCTTAGCAGTGATAAAAAGATAAATAACACGAGAGTTGTCCCTCTTTTTTCAAAAATAGTATTTCTTTTTGTTGTATTCATACTCGTATCTAACTTTGCGACAAATTATATAAACTTGAGTTTAAATAGCTCCGAAATGATTAAATTGATGAAAGAACTATTAATCAAAGACTTAAAGGAGCTTTATAATTATTCCAATTCACAGTATGAGATATTCCAATTTAGTAATGATAAGTTAAAATCTTTTGATAATATAGAAAAAAAAGCTATAAATGATTTTACAAACGAAAAATCAATAGCCCTTGGCGTTGATGAAGACGGTAATTTTATTTTTCAAGCTTCAAAAATAACTAAACAATCTAAATTTGTTGATAAGAATATTCTTTTGTCTCTTAACAAAAACAGAGAAAAAAATATTAACGAAGGCTTTATTACTTTTAAATACTACGATAATAAGTTAATTGGCGGAAAATATTTTGGTGTTTATAAATATAATCCGAGCTGGGATGCATATATTATCAGAGCCGAGGAATTAATCGAGTTTTATAAGAATTCATGGATAACATTTGCATGGATTATCGGCATAATACTTTTAATTACGTTTATATCCACAATTACTGGTATTTATCTAATAAAACATATGGTCAGATTCATAAATATAATTTCAACAAACATTTTACGAATGATCGAGACGCAAAAATTAGAGATTATAGATCTTAAAGGAGCTTCAAACGATGATGTTACATTTCTTGGCGTTGCATTTAACTCACTTTCTAGCTCAATAAATAATTTAATGAATATATTTTTAAAATTTGTTAATAAAGATATTGCTCAAAAAGCTTATAAAGATAGGCATATTAAACTTGAGGGTTCAAAGAAAAATCTTACCATATTATTTTCGGATATTAGAGGTTTTACGTTTATGACCGAAACTCTCGGGATTGATATAATAAAACTTTTAAATATTCATTATAATAATGTTATTAATGAAATAATAAAGCATGAAGGCGTGATAGGCTCTATAATAGGAGATGCATTGCTTTCTGTTTTTGGCTCACTGGATGATTCTACCGTAAACAAATCTTATCAAGCAGTCATTGCCGCTTATGAGATTCAGGATTTAACGTCAAAATTAAGAAATAATATGGAAAAAATAAAAGCCGAGATTGAAAAATCAAAAGGTTTTTTAACTTCTTTAGAGAAAAAAGTATACAAAGCTGTATTAATTGAAATTGGCGTTGGTATAGACGGAGGAGAAGTCTTTTACGGTAACATAGGATCAACAGTTAGAATGACAAATACCGTTATCGGTGATAATGTCAATTATGCTTCGAGACTTGAGGGGTTAACCAAATATTATAAAATCCCTGTTATATGTTCGGAGTATGTTAAAGAGGATATTGAAAAGAATGTAGATAATCATGGATTAAAGTTTATAGAAATCGATAGAGTAAGGGTAAAAGGTAAAACAATCGGGAAACCTGTGTATTATCCGGTTTTTATAAATAGGATTGATAAAAATTTTGCAAGACAAATAGATATATTTAATGAAGGATTGCAAATGTATTACCAGGGAAAATGGAAGAGCGCATGCGATAAATTTAAAGCTTGCAAACTTCCTTTAGCAGAAGTTTTTATTGATAGAACTTCAAATTTTAAAAAACCTGACAACTGGAATGGCGTATGGATGATGGAAGAAAAATAAAAGAAGAGCTTTTAAAAATTAAAAATACTTTTTTAAGAAAAAAGTTTGACGATTATGATACTGATTATCAAAAATATAATCTTGAAGAGGAATTCAAGGCTACAAAAAAGAATAAAGATGTACTTTTTAAATTATCTTTTATCGGATTTGTAATATTTATTATTACAGTAACTTTTTTAGTAACAACATGGATAAATGAAAGAAGCAGAAAAATTAATGTTAGCATAGATGATTTTAAAGACGTTATGTTAAAAGACCTTTTAACATCAAGCAAAAGATATGAAAATCAGCTTGTGCTTGTCAGAGATGAACTTGACGATATTAATAATCAACAGAATAATGAAGTGGCTATAATAAAAGATAAAGCAGCAAAACAAACAGAACTTGTAAATCAGAGAAGAATGAAGGAAGAGGACAGAGTAAAACTCTTAAAAGAAATAAAAAAAAATGAGCAGGATAAAATTTTAGAAATTTATAAAAAATATGCAAAAATAATAAAAGAAAAAGAAATTGAAATTGAGAATTTGAAAGATCAGATTAATAAATTTGATAAGAATAAAGTAAATCAGGCTGTAAACAATCAAGATATAATCTCAAGTGAAGATACAATTAAAGATTTGCAGATAGAAAGAATAGTAAAATTTTATGAAAACAAAGAAAAGCGTATTAAAGAGCAATATGAACAAAAAATTAAAAATTTAAAAGATTATTACAATGAACTTGTGACATTAACCATATTAAAATATAATCCATCGTTTGAAGATGATGAGGAAATCTCAAAGATTTTAAGTACTCCTTATGATCCAAAAAATGATGGCAGAAGCTATAAAATTTCTGACCAGACTATTTATAATGAATATATCAATGATTTAAAATCTAAAGGTATTTCAAACGAAGAAAAATTAAAAGATATTCTTAAAAAAGCCGCAGAAAGAAACAAGATAATGAAGTGTCTTAATGATATACCATACAAAAATGCAGTGCCTGAGCTTTTGGGGAGATTGAATACTTATGACAATTATATAATGAATGAATACAGAAATATGTTCTACATACTTTTAGGGTTAAGCAAGAAAAATGATGCCCCATTATCGAAACAGGATGAACTTATTAAAAATTATATATTTGCAGTAGAAAGCATTATCGACAGATCAATCATACCTGAGGATAAAAGATATGCCGGTTATGTTTTAAATCCATCAGATAAGGAAAATTTAATAATAAAATTTGACGCAGGATTCAATCCAAAAAACAATCAAAATGCCTATATATTGAGCAGAGAGAATAAAGTGTTATCTGGTATTTTGTTTAGTATAGATAAAAATACAACTAAAGCGAAGGTTGTAGAATTAAGGGCTAAAATAGAACCTTTTGATCTTGTAGTAATTGATAGATAATCCAGTAATTTAATTCTTTAAATATTTTTATTAATTCCGAAAATCATTATATGAAAAAAATATCAGGATTATTATTGTTTTTATTTGTATCATTTTTCATAAACCCTGATGATTTTTATAAAAATTATGTGCAGGTATATGGCGAAGGACCTGTTGGTCAATACATGCAGGAATTAAAGACAGTATATTATTCTAAGGAAGATGGGATAAATCTCGCAATCAAAGAAATTGAAGAATTTTTGTCCGGGATGATTTACGGTTATGTTTTTGAATATAAGGTTGAAAACAAATTAAATAATACCAAAGGATATTTTGATATTAAGAATATTTCCAGACTGAACTTAAATAACAAATTTTTTAAATATACACAGATTGAAGAAAGCATCAATTCGGTGAGACTTCAGGGGACCTACAGGCTATCGGATAACCAGAAGAATTATATAAACGGATTTAATTCTTCTGTGGCACACATGAGCATGGGTGAAGCAAAAGCCCCATGGATGAGCGAGTGGGATAAAAGAATCGAAGTTTATAAAGAAGCGCTACGTGACGCGGTTTTAAATGAAGCAAAGAAGAGATTGAAATCAAGACCTTTATATATTAAAGGCAGGATAAGACTGAAGGAAAGTCCAAGATTTTTTGTAATGAGCGGTGATTGGCATGCCAGAGTAAAAATTGACATAATGATAAGTGATGTCAGTTACAATGAAAATTATTGAGCCTTGCTTTCATTTTTTTATTTATAGTAAAATTTTTTAAAAAATATTTTCCCCTTGCATTTTACCCTACCTTATCTTACAATAATTAAAGGCTAAAAAATATATAAAAGTAAGGAAAAAAAATGAGATATGCTACCCTTTTAAAATCTAATCTTAATGACTTTATCGCAAGTATAGCAAGCAAACAAAAAGTTATGGCACCTGTTTATAAAGGCTATAAAAATTATGCCTTCGAACAGGTTAGCAACGCAAAAGATATTTCATTAGAGTACATTCCCACTGTGCTTTCTCCCAAAAAATACTTTATGCCTCAGTATGAAACTCTTGCAGAATACAACATTGATGGACAACAAATGGAAGGCATTGTTGAAGTTGAAAATATGGTGATATTCGGTGTTCATACATGCGATATAGCTGGCATACAATGTTTAAATGTTGTGTTTTCTGATAGGCCAAAAGACCTTAATTATCTTATTAGAAAAAATAAAATAGGAATAATCGGTATAGAATGCATAAAAAAATGTGATGAATACGCTACCTGCGGATTAATGGATAATTATACTCCAAACGGAGGATATGATCTTTTTTTCACCGATTTAGGTGATTATTTTATGGTGCATTCAAATACACATTACGGTGATGATTTAATAGATTCATCAAAAGTTTTTGGTAAAGCTGAAGCTAAAAATTACGACGAACTGGAAAAACTAAGATCAAAAAAGACTGAATTGTTTAAAAAAGAGATCAATGTTGAACTTGATGAAATACCTAAAATTTTTGATAAATGCAAGGAAAGTCCGGTCTGGGATGAAATAGGATCAAGATGCCTTGCTTGTGGTAACTGTACGAATGTCTGTCCTTCATGTTACTGCTTTGACGTACAGGATGAACTTAACATGGATTTAAAAACAGGGAAGCGGATAAGAGTATGGGATTCATGTCAAAACGAGCCTTTTGCTGTTGTTGCTGGAGGAGAAAACTTTAGAGAAAAAAGGAGCGATAGAAAAAGACATAGATTTTTCAGAAAATTTAAATATCCGGTAGTGAAGTATTCAAGATTTTTTTGCACGGGATGCGGTAGATGCACGAGAACTTGTATGGCAGAAATCAGCCTGCCTGATACAATAAAAGCACTTGTCAAGGAGTATAAATAAATTATGGAAAAAATAGTAATTAATAATTCAGAGTATAAAGTTAAAAAAGCAAAAGTTTTAAGGACAAGACAGCTTACCGATCAGGAGAAGCTTTTTGAGATCAAATTTTTAAATGATGAAAGTCTTAATCATGATCCTGGCCAATTCGTTGAGGTATCTATTTTAGGTGTCGGAGAAGCACCTATATCAATTTGTTCGTCTCCTACCCAGAGGCATTCGTTTGAGCTCGTTGTCCGAAATGTAGGTCGATGCACATCTGCAATGCATCATCTCGAAGCGGGTGATATTATAGGCATTCGCGGACCATTTGGCAAGGGCTTTCCAGTCCAGCTATTGCAAGGAAACGATTTGTTATTTGTAGCTGGCGGATTAGGAATAGTGCCTTTAAGGTCATTGATACACTATGTGCTTGTAAATAGAAGGGAATTTGGCAAGGTAACTATACTTCTTGGATGCAAATCGCCAAGCAATATGTTATTCGGCGATGAGATTGAAGATTGGAGTAAAAGGCTAGATATAAATTTTGCATGTACCGTTGATAAAGCCGATCCTGATTGGAAAGGCAATGTGGGTTTGATAACCAATCTTATTCCTGGAGTTAATCTTGATCCTTTGTATACTTATGCTGTAATCGTAGGACCGCCAGTTATGTATAAATTCGTTTTAAAAGAACTGCTGGCAAAAAAAATACCTGATAGACAAATATTCCTTTCTTTGGAAAGGCACATGAAGTGTGGTCTTGGAAAATGCGGACACTGCCAGATAGAAGAGATCTACTGTTGCCAGGATGGGCCTGTATTTAGTTATGAAAGAATAAAAAATGTAAGGGGGGCAATATAAATGTCAGTTAGACCAAAGATTGCTTTTTTTGACTTTGCCTGTTGTGAAGGCTGTCAACTTCAGGTTGCCAATCTGGGCGAGTCCTTGCTTGATATATTAAATCTTGTTGACGTTGTTGAATTCCGGGAAGTAATGACAGAAAAATGGGATGGTATATACGATCTTGCAATAGTAGAAGGCAGCATAACAACACCTCATGCTGTGGAATTAATTAAAAAAATACGAGATAGATCAAAAAAAATATTGGCATACGGTTCATGTGCTGCAATCGGTGGTGTCAATGGTATGAAAAACAACTACGATCTTGAAGATATAAGAAACAGTGTTTATGGTAAGGATGCAAATTTTTTCCCAACAATAAAAACTATGCCATTACACCAGGTTGTAAAAGTAGATTATTCTTTACCAGGCTGTCCGATTTATCCTCCAGAATTCTTAAAGGTAATAAAAGCTGCGTTAGCCGGCATTCCATATTATCCGCCTGATAAATCCGTATGTATTGAATGCAAATTCAATGAAAACATATGTATGTATGATAAAGGTATAACATGCATGGGTCCAATAACAAAAGCAGGCTGCAATTCATGGTGTATAAATAATGGCAATATCTGTTATGGATGCCGTGGTATGGTTGAAAATCCCAATGTAAATGGTGCACAGGAAGTGCTTAAAAAATACAATATACCAATGGATTTGATTATGAATAAAATGAATATGTATAACAAGTGTAGAGAAAACGATAAAGAACATAAAGCATAAGTTTGGGGTTTTATAAGTATGAGACCGCTTATGATAAGTATTAATTTAAGGAGAATGTTAAGATGAGTAAGAATATAAATATAAATGTTGAATACCTCACAAGAGTCGAAGGCCATGGAAATATTGTTGTTAATGCCAAAGACGGCAAACTCGAAAAATGCGAGCTTCAGATTGTTGAGGCTCCAAGATTTTTTGAAGGAATGCTTAGGGGTCGATCTATATTTGAAGCCCAGCATATAACTTCTAGGATATGCGGTATATGTGCCTGCGGTCATTCTTTGGCTTCGATCCAGGCAGCAGAGGATGCAATCGGCTTTACGCCTTCAAAGCAGACTATACAATTAAGAAAATTTCTTTTACACATGGAAAACCTTGACAGCCACTTATTACATATTTATCTTTTGGTTGCACCAGATCTTCTCGGGGTAAAAAGCTTTGTACCTCTCATTGATTCGCATAACAAGGTAGTAAGACGAGCCTTAAGAATGAAAAAGACATGCAATGATGTATGTGATATACTTGTTGGAAGGCATGTACATCCTATATCTTCAATAGTTGGAGGATTTACAAAACTGCCATCCGAGGAAGATCTTGATACAATGCTCGAACTTTTAACAGGAATGAGACCTGACATGAATGCCACGATAGATCTTGCATTACAGCTTAAATTCCCTGAATTTGAGCGTGATACAGAATATGTTGCTCTTGTAAGCGATGACAAGGAATATCCCCTATTGATGGGAGATATAGGCTCATCAGACGGCGTTAGAATGAACAAGAATGATTATAAAAAAATCACGAATGAATTTGTTGTCCCCCATTCTTCGGCAAAACACACTAAATTATCAAGAGAGTCCTATGCGGTAGGAGCTCTTGCGAGATTTAATATCAATCATGATAAGTTACTGCCAGAGGCTAAAAAAGTTGCCGATGCTGCCGGATTAAAAGCAAAATGTACAAATCCGTATTTAAATACAGTTGCACAGCTTGTAGAATGTGTACATTGCATGGAGGATGGGATAAGGATACTACAGGAATTAAAATCAAGCGGCATTAATTACGAAGAACGAATAGTTGTCGGATTAAACGAAAACAATGTAATAAAAGTCAAAGCCGGAAATGGTGTCGGTGCAGTGGAAGTTCCCCGCGGTTTGCTATTTCATAATTATGAAATTGATGACAAGGGAATTATAATAAATGCAAACTGCATAATTCCTACAGGTCAAAACTGTAATAATATCGAGCACGATATGAAAAAGCTTGTGCCTGAGTTAATTCCTAAAAAAACAGAATCAGAAATACAGTTTGCCTGTGAAATGTTAGTTAGAGCTTATGACCCATGTATTTCATGTTCTGCGCATTTTTTGGACGTAAAATTTGTTAAATGATGCAATTAAAAAAGCTTTTCTTGCAAGCGATGGTATCTATCCTGTTATCGTAACCATAGGCAATGATTTACGAAACGATGATAGGATAGGTTTGTATATTGCAGAAAAATTAGCTGACATAAGAGAAAAAAAATTTTTTTTGATTAATGCAGGTATGAAGCCTGAAAATATAATCGATGATGTTGTTAGTTTAAATCCAGTCAAAGTTATTTTTATAGATGCTGCTAACTTTGGAGGTGCCCCGGGCGAGATTAAGATCATTCAAAAGGAAGATCTTTCGGAATTTATTTTAAGTACTCATGTATTCCCTCTTGGTGCGATTGCGAAGATAATAGAGGATGATACTCATGCGGAGGTTATATTTGTCTGCATCCAGATTAAAGATGCCTCTTTTGGTGAGACAATATCAAAAGAGGTTTTAAATTCTGCCAATGCAATAATCGATTATTTATTGAAATTATAAGTATTCTATGAGCTTTACAAAGTGACTAAAATCATAGTGAATATGAATTTCACCTGACTTTCTGTCTGTTTCTATTTAACTTTTTTCTTTATAAATTTATCACTACTGTCCGAAAGTTTTTGAAATAAAAGAATTTACAACTCCTCG
>CAZHHK010000034.1:0-27239 GCA_964531405.1 uncultured Spirochaetales bacterium
CAATTATTTTACTTTTTTTTATTTTTTTTACTTTACTTAATTACCATATTCTTTATGATTTAATAACTTAATCCATAACCATAAGGATACAGAGGATCATAATTTTTGTCCCCGATATTAATTGGTATCTGATCCATGCTTTTAGGCCATGTAAATGAAAGTCTACCAGTTGGATTATAGTCACCGAAGATCACATCGCTTACTCCTTCACCCTCTGTCCCCGGTGTCCATGCAACAAGCAGAGCATCAAAATCTTTTAAATAATCTGTTACGATTAAAGGACGTGCTGTAATTAAAACAACCACAATTGGTTTATTTAATTTCTTTATCTCTTTTAATGTTTCCATATCGCGATAATCAAGATTTAAGGTAGATCTGTCCCCAAACCATTCGGCATAATTGGTTTCTTCTCCGAATACGGCAACTATAACGTCTGCATCCTGTGCATTTTTACCATCAATGCTGTATGTCACTTTTGTATTTTTTGATACAGCCTGCTTAATACCATCCAGGATTGTGGTTCCCGATCGGTAAGTCTTTTTCTCACCCTGCCAGGTTAAAGTCCAGCCGCCGCATTGATATCCGAGATTGTGAGCGCTTTTACCACATACAAGAATTTTTTTAATATCTTTTTTTAATGGCAGTATTTTGTTTTCATTTTTTAAAAGTACGGTTGATTCTCTGACGCATTGTCTGGCAATGTCCTTATGCTCCTTGCTGCCAACCTTATCTGTTAACCCTTCGTCAAAATATGGATTCTCAAATAATCCCATTTTAAATTTAATCGTTAAAATTCTTCTTACCGCATCGTCGATTCTTTTTATTGGAATTTTTTTATCATTGACTACTTTTACGAATGTCCTGAAAGTACCTGGATAGTCAACGGCGGTCATTATCATATCGATACCGGCATTAATTGCTGTTGAAATATTTTCTTCATTGGTTAGTTGCAATAAATTTACTGCATTAAAATCGCTGATTAAAAAACCGTTAAAACCCAATTCTTTTTTTAATACATCGGTTAACAGGTATTTATTTGCATGCATTTTTATTCCATTTACACTGGAATAAGACGGCATAATAGTACCTGCGCCGGATTTGATTGCACCGATGTAACCAGGTAGGTGTATTTTTCTTATTGTATCCATATCAAGTTGTAAATCTCCTCTGTCAACACCGCCTAATGTACCTCCGTCCCCGAGAAAATGTTTTGCACTTGTAAGGACAAAAGGCTTTTCTGTGAAGTTATTCCCCTGCAATCCTTTAATATAAGCTTCAGCCATGGTCTTTACCAATTCCGGATTCTCACTGAAACTTTCATAAGTTCGTCCCCATCTTTCATCGCGAGCTACCGCAACACACGGGGCGAATGTCCAGTGAATACCGCATCCTGCTACTTCACTTGCAATAATTCTGCCTGCTTTCTCGATTAATTCAGGGTCATTGGTGCATCCCATAGCAATATTGTGAGGGAAAACAACTGTTTTATCAACCAATGCATTTCCATGTACTGCATCAATTGCATAAAGGACTGGTATTTTTAATCTGGTATTTAAAGCTTTTTCCTGATAGGTATTTAATAGGTTAACCCAGGTTTTAGCCGTATTATTTATTTCTGGTACTTCGTTAGCTGCATTTAATAGAGCTCCAAGACCGTATTTTGTGATGTCATCAAAGGTTATTAAATTGCCGACATTTATTTGCAGCATCTGTCCGATTTTTTCTTCTACCGTCATTTTAGATAATAAATCCTCAACTCTTTTTTCCACAGGGAAGTTGGGATTTCTATAAATGCTGTTTGAAAATTCATCCTGAATAGGCAAATTTAATCTTTTTACCTGTTTTGCACATGAAAAGAGCACAATAATTAGAATAAAAAAGTAAAAATATTTTTTCATAAAAGCTAAAACCTCCGATTCTGGTAAAAAAAATACTATTTAATTATTTAACTAAAGTAAAGTTATAATAATTAATACCTGTTATAATATTTAATAATAACCACATTCATACAAACGTTTGCGCAAACGTTTGTATGAATGTTTATAATATAAAGTAAAAATAAAATCAACAAAAAAATTTATAAAAATTGATTAATAGATGGTAATTTTGGGGACAGAGCTTTTATAATTAAATTAAAAATCCAATTTAAAAATCTTTGTTATATTCTTTTCTTCAAGAATTTTATCTTCTTGAAGATTATTGGTAAATTTTGAGAAATAATTGATCCAGTGATATATATCAAAATATTTAACCGTTTCATCATTTTTATCCAATTCATTATATTTAATTGCAGAATCATTTATATACGCAATAAAATTTTCATATAATTGAAACGGGAACACATAAATTATTGATCTGGAAGAATAAAGTTTACTGAACATTGAAAATGTCTGGAAAATGGAATCTATTCTGTATTGAATTCTTGATTTATACTGCTGAAATTCATTTTCAACTTCATCCTGAAGATCTTCAATATTCATATTTAATTTTTTTTTCATCGTTATTTCATTCTTTTTAAAATTAAATTCAGGCTCAATATTACTGAATTTTGCCAATAAAGTCTGATACTTGATTATATCTTTGCTAAAATGAAGATTTTTGTTATGAAAGAAAAAAAAATGAAATTTTTCCTGATTTGATGTAAAAAGCTCTTTTTCTATATCTTTAAGATCCAATTCATCGCTTAAATAAAATACGACAATTCTAACAATTTCCATCAATAAACCTTAATATGAGGCTAATAAAATCTCATACAATTCTTCAGCACTGCATGATCTCGGTATATAATTAAACATTTCAAGTTTTCTTGCTTCATCCGCAATATTTATAAGATCATCTTTATTTATTTCAAATTCTTCAAGACGTGTGGGTAACTGCATCTGGATAATAAGTTTTCTAATTTTTTCAATAGCTTTCATTGCAGCTTCTACTGTGCTAAGATTATTTATATCTTCCTTAAGCGCTTCGGATATTTTTACAAGTTTTACAGGACAAGAAACTATATTGAATTCCATTATATGAGGCAAAAGCACAGAACTGGCAAGCGATTTATGTATCCTGTATTTCGAACTTAAAACATAAGAAACAGCAGCAACTATACCGGTTTCAGCCATGTTAAGTCCAAGACAGGTCAATAATCCACCTAGCCCAAGATTTGCTCTTGAGTTTATATCATCAGGTAAAGTTACGGCATTCATGATATTATCATTGAATAATTCTATTGCCTTTAAAAACAAAATGTCTGAGAAAAAATTAGATTTAGTTGAAATATAGCCTTCGATTGCATTTGCCATCGCATAGGATATGGTAGTTGCTGTAAATCTTTTTGGAAGCGTGGTTGTAAGCATTGGATCAAATATTACATACTTCGTAGTGCCACTTTTAACCTTAACTATTTCTGAATTTCTATTTTTAGCATCAACAAGCCATAATTCATTACGAAACATAAAAGGATTTCTTGGAGTGGAAGGTATTTCAATATATGGCAGAGCATCATTTTTTGGTATGACTCCATTAAAATAGCTTGATATTGTGCCTTCATTTGTAGAAAGCATTGCAATAGCTTTTGCAATTGATAATGCTCTAATCCCGCCCATGCCGATTACTACATCAACGTAACTGGATCGGACAAGCTCGCTTCCGTAATCAACAACGCTACTTGTTGCATTTGGAGCGACCTCATCAAATATCAGTACCTGACAGCCTTTTTTTTGGATTATATCGACTATTCGATTTATTGTACCGGATTCATGGAGAATGCCTTCGGTGACGAGTATAGCCTTTGAACCAAATTCATTTACTATATTGCCGATTCTATTAACTACATCAATACCGAATTTAAGTTGAGCAGGTATAGCAAAATCGAATGAAACCAATTTTAACACCTCCATCCATCTTGCTTTCTGAATTAAATACTACTTTTTATAAAATTGAAACATCCATTTAAGTAGTAATAATGTTTTTTTCATTAAAAAAACGGAGTTTAATAACTCCGTTTTCGTTAATATATCTATAAATAAATTCAATAAATTATATGTTTAAAGCCTTCATAATCTTATCGGCTATAGAATTTGCTATTATTTCATCAATATAATCTGGATTTTGTAATTTAGCTTTAACTTCATTGACTCTATCTGATCTGACATCCGGAGCATTATTTACTATCTCTAAAGCCTTATTAGCTTCAGCCATATTCAAAGCTTCTTTTGATATGCTTACCGAATCCGTTGAATTACTCTTATTGATTGGATCTTTTTTGTTAACTTTGTTATAGTTGTTAATATTATTAATTGGTCCAATTTTATCAATACCCATAATTTTACCTTCCCTTGTTATAATTATCGGTCTAGTAATTAATAACTTAATATATAATTATACTATTTTTTTTAATAGTTAGCAACTAAAATAACGAATTCACCCAGTATTTTATCAGTTTCGAGCTCTTTCATTATATCATTTGCATTCCCTATAATTATTTTTTCGTTAATTTTTGTGATTTCTTTACCCACACAGACCAAATTTTTATCAAATACTTGAGAAATATTCTCAAGTAACTTTATTATCCTGTGGGGACTTTCATAAAAGATCAAAGTCCCTTCAAAATTCTTTAAATTTTCCAATTGTTTGATCTGTTTGCCTTTTTTTATAGATAAAAAGCCGGAAAATATGAATTTATCCGTCCTGAAACCGCTTGCAACAAGTAAAGCTAAAAATGCAGAAGGCCCAGGCACAGGTATTATATTAAAAGCACTGTCCCTCAATACTTTAACAAGTCTAAAACCAGGATCGGATATACATGGCGTACCGCTATCGGATATCAAAGCAACAGAATTACCCTGATTTAAAAGATTTATAATGCCATTTATTGAATTATCTTCATTATAACTGTGATAGGTGATTAATTTTTTCTTTATATTATAATGATTCAACAATTTTAATGAATGTCTGGTGTCTTCACAAGCTATAATATCAACAGATTTTAAAATATTCAATGCTCTGAGAGTAATATCTTCAAGATTTCCTATAGGAGTCGAAACAAGATAAAGAGTCGAAGGTTTAATTTCATCCATAAATTATGAATACAACAATAGCAAAATAATTAATATTTTCAAATAAATAATTTGAAATTTTATTCTATCTAATTAAATTGCTTGCAAAATCCATTTATTATATTTAAAATATTTTATTAGAGATATTTTTAATTAAAAAAATTTCCATTTGTCCACCAAAGCACTTAATCAAGGCTATAATTGCAATGATACAATCAATTATTGTTTTTATTTTTGATTGAGTAAGGTATACAAATGTGATAAGGCTAAAATAAATGTGTAGTATAAAAAAGATGACTAAATCTGATTTATTAAAAGAGCTAACACATCTAAAAAAGAAAATCAAAGAGCTAGAACTCACTGAAAACAAATTTAAAAAGATGATACAGACTCTGCCAGATATAGTTTATGAACTGGATGATAAAGGTAATTTTGTTTTTATAAGCAATGTCATTAAACTTCTAGGTTATGATCCCAAAGAACTTATAGGAAAACATTTTAAAGAAATAATGCATCCAAAAGATTATGAAATCGTAAGCCGCAATAATGTACTTCCAAAATTGTTTGGTAAAACTGTAGGAGAAAATAAATCACCGAAATTATTTGATGAAAGAAGGTCGGGAAGCAGGATAACGAGAAGCCTAAAGGTCAGGATTAGTTCAAAGAAAGAAATTAATATAAAAGATGATTATCATCTTGCAGAGGTTTATTCGTCTGGTATCTGGTCTACTCGCCTAAATTACAATGGAGATTCCAAACCTTATTATTATACCGAAATTTATTCTTCTGGTAAATGGGCTACAGATGAGCTTGGAAAATCAGAAAAATTTATCGGAACAATAGGAGTCATACGAGATATAACAAGTAGAACCAAGATTGAAAATGAATTGTTCAATGCAAAAAAATTTGATTCAATTAGCATAATGGCAAAAAGTATAGCCCATGATTTTAATAATATATTAACAGCAATTCTTGGTAATATAAATTTAATAATGGAAGATGATGATTATAAGCAAACAAAATTAATAAATTTACTACAAAATATCAAAAATGCTTCGGTTAGAGCAAAAAAACTTATTCAAGATTTAAACATGCTCTCATGTGATAAAGAATTAAATATAAAAAAGGTTAATATTGCAGATTTACTCAAAGAAACTGCAGATTTCACACTTGCAGGATCAAAAATTAATTATGAATTATCCATTGGGAATGATCTTTCATTAGTCAATGCGGATGAAAATAAAATCAGCCTTGTATTGATAAATATAATTATTAATGCAATGCAATCAATGCCCGATGGCGGTTTTATAAAAATTGATGCTCAAAATATTAAAATTAATGATACCGATGGACTACCTATTAGTGCAGGAGATTATGTCTTGATTAAAATAGCCGATACAGGCTGCGGTATTCCTGAAGAAAATATGAATAAAATATTTGATCCTTATTTTACAACAAAACAAAGCGGTAAAGGATTAGGTTTGTCATCAAGCTTTTCAATAGTTAAGCAGCACATGGGGTTTATTGATGTAGAATCAAAAATAAATAAAGGTACTACCTTTTATATTTATTTAAAAACATCCGAAGATAATGATCTTTATAAAGAAAATCCAAAAGCCGAAAATAAACCAACAACAAAAAATATACTACTAATGGAGGATGAAGAGATTGTTTCAAAAGTAAGTACTAAAATGCTTAAACAACTAGGATTTGAAGTAGTTGTAGTAAAAAACGGCAACAAGGCTCTAGAGGCTTATGTAACAGCTTTAAATAATGAGAAGTTATATGATATTGTTATACTCGATTATCATGTAATTGATGGAATGAATGGCATTGAAACAATTTCAAAATTAAAAGAAATAAATCCGGATATAAAAGCCATACTTACTACTGGATCATTGGATGATTTTTCAATCGATGATATTAAAAATCAGGGTTTTAAAGAAGTATTATTAAAACCCTACAATATTGAAGATTTAGATAGAATATTAAACAGTATTAGTTCAGATTGATTCAATTAAATTTTAGAAAAATCCAGAGTTGCAAAATAATCGTCAATGGTCTCCGCTCTTCGTATTAATTCAACGCTGCCATCGGGTTTTAATAATAATTCTTTTGATCTTAATTTACCGTTATAATTAAATCCCATTGCAAATCCATGGGCTCCTGTATCATGAATTACAACAATATCCCCAATGTCTATTTTTGGAAGCTTCCTATCTATGGCAAATTTATCATTATTCTCACAAAGAGAGCCCACAACATCGTAAACATGATCAGCAATAGAATTTTCCTTGCCCATGACTGTTATGTGATGATAAGCACCGTAAATTGCTGGACGCATAAGGTTTGCCATGCAAGCATCCAAGCCAATATATTTCTTATAAATATTTTTTTGATGGATTGCCGTTGTTACAAGATAGCCGTAAGGACCTGTTATCATTCTACCAAGCTCTGTAAATATCTTTAACGGATGAAGATCGTTTTTTACAATAATGCTATCATACAGATCTTTTATCTCTCGTGACAACGCATTAATATCAACAGCATCCTGCTCAGGTTTGTAAGGGATACCTATACCACCGGATAAATTAACGAATTCCAATTTTATGCCAAGCTTCTTTTTTACTTCAACAGCAAGGTCAAACATCATTTTTGCGGTTTCTACATATGAGCTTCTGTTTAATTCATTGGAGATAATAAACGTGTGAAGTCCAAATCTTTTAACACCCTTTTGCTTAATTGTTTTTAAACCTTCAAATATTTGATCTTTTGTGAAACCGTATTTTGATTCAACAGGATTACCTATAATCGAATTACCGGTTCTCAATGGACCTGGATTATACCTAAACGATAAAACTTCAGGCAATCCTGCATTTTTTTCTAAAAATTCTATATGACTGATATCATCAAGATTTATAATCGCACCAAGCTCTTTTGCCTTTATGTATTCACTGGCAGGAGTTTCGTTTGAAGAAAACATAATCTCTTCACCGATTATCTTTGATTTTTCCGATAACACCAGTTCTGCAAAAGAACTGCAATCCGTGCCACAGCCTTCTTCTTTCAAAATTTTTAAAATATACGGATTGGGAGTCGCTTTTACCGCAAAGTATTCTTTATATCCTGTCATCCATGAGAATGCTTTTAATAATTTTCTGACATTCTCTCTTATAGCTTTTTCATCATAAATATGAAAAGGTGTGGGATATTCCTTGATAATTTTCTCAATCTGTTCTTTTGTAAAAGGAAGTTTCTTTTCTGTCATTTTAATTTCTCCGGTTAAATGTATCCACTTTCAGTTTGAATTTGACCATTTTATAATTCTGTAAACTATAAAAAAATCAAGCTCAAAGTTGACAAATGGAACACTTTTAAATATAGTATGCATTTTTAACAGTTATTAAAGAAATATTCAAGATGGATTTTTTAAGAAAAAAACAACATAATATATATAAAAAAATTAAAAATTTTTGACAAATTCGTAAATATATTTTTGTATCGCATAATGTCTTACTTATTGTAAGATTTTACTTAAAATAGTATATATATTTATTATAATTTAGTATTATTCATTAAATAAATTTAATGATTTTTTTATGTTTCAAATAATAATTTACTAAAAAGTAAACAAAAATAATATTAAAAATAGGTAAAAAATGCAGATTAGTAAAAATATCTATTATATTGAAGGCGATGTTAATCAATCAGAAAACCTTTATAAAGGATTTGCATCTTGTAATTTGACAATAATAAAAGGGGAAGAACAAATATTAATTGATCCTGGTTTCTTAAGTGAATATAAAAATAAATATTTTTACAAGGAATTTAAAAAATACAATATTGACATTAATATGACGAATCATATTTTTTTTACGCACCATCATATTGATCATATTAAAGGAGCAAAACAGTTATTAAAATTAAAAAATAAAAGCTTATGGATGCATGAAGACAGCGAAAAATATTTATATAAAAATACTTTTCAATATGCATCATACACAAATTTTCCTCATTATATCAAAAAAGAAATTTTTAATATGTCGTTATTTAATATAATAGCTTTATTTTCAATAGGTTATCATTTTGACTATTTTAAAGCAGACAATCTATTTAAATCTAATGATACCCTAAAAATCTGCGGGATAAAAATTAAAGCGATACCAACTTTTGGACACTGCCCGGGTCATGTATCTTATTATTTACCATATGAAAAAATATTGATAGCAGGGGATTTATTTTTTAAAAAACCACATTTGTCGTCTCTTATTTCAAATGCGTTATCTAACTATAAAACTGCATTATACGATATAAATAAATTATTAAAACTTGATATTGATATATTAATATCCGGACATGAAAAAATCATAATCGGCAGAAAAAAAATTAAAGATCATCTTAAACGACTTGAAAGCACAATGAAAAATCTACCTAAGCAGATTCTAAAAATCTTAAATAACAAAAATCAAACATTAACGCAAATATCAAATATAATTTTCCCCAATCCTCTAAGCATTAATAAATATCATTATCTATCAATTACATATAATATTTTAAATTATTTAAAAAGTTGTAAAATTGTAGAAGCAACAAAGGTAAAAAATAAAGTCATTTGGAAAAAAATAAACTAATATTTATAAAATATTAGTTTATTCACTATTATCCAAAATTAGCATATTTTTTTATAGCCCACACTTAAAGAATCTCAGTATCGGGCACGAGATGAAATTTTTGAAGTAACAATATTTCTATTGCAATAAAATTTCTCTTAATATATAATTATTCAAATAATATCTATGGTACAAATATAATGACTAAACTTGCATTTAAAAAATTAACAATCGAAGATAAAAATATGTTTGACAAATATTTTTCAAATTGTCATCCCGAAGCATCGGAATACACTTTTACCAATCTTTTTGTATGGCGTAATTCAAGGAGTATCGAATATGCACTGTATGAAGAAGGCTTGATAATCTTAGCTGAAAGTGATAACAAAAAATATTTCATGCAGCCTTTCGGTTTTAAGGATCAAAAAAAAGCTATAGATTTTATCATAAATTATGGATTAAAAAATAATATAACCAACACAATAAAACGGCTTGATGAAAAATCTATTCAATTAATCAAGGACACAGGATTAAAAATCATCGAGGATATAGATAATTTTGATTATGTTTACAATGCAGATGATCTTGCATTCTTAAAAGGACGCAAATATAGTAACAAACGAGGTTTTATAAAAAAATTTTATGCTGAATATTATCATAAATACTGGAAAGTCGGTAAAAAATGCATTCCAAAGTGCATCGATCTTGCAGAAAAATGGATGAAATCAAGAGAAAATGATCCATCAGTAGTAAATGAATACAAGGCAATTATAGAATTAATGGAGAATTATGATAAGTTAGACGCAGTAGGTGGACTGATATGCTGCGATGAAAAAGTGATTGCATTTGAATTCGGTGAGAAACTCAATAAGGATACTTTTGTCATTCATTTTGAAAAAGGTGATGCAGATTACCTAGGGGTATATCAAACCATAAATAAAATGTTTGTAGAAAATGAAATCGATGGCAAATATAAATTCGTTAACAGAGAACAGGATCTTGGTATCCCCGGCATACGTCAGGCAAAACAGAGTTATTACCCGGCAAAAATGATAAAAAAATATACTGTTACTGCATAAGTTTACTTTAAAATTATATTTTTAATTATAAAAAGATAATACTTAATAATAAATCTGTTGCCCCAAGCTTTTGGAGATAAATTTTGACTTTAATTCATTTTTTTGATAATTATTCTAAAAAAATAATTAATTAAGGCACTAAAATGAAACTATCAAAATATTTTTTTAAAACGATAAAAGAAATACCTGCTGATGCCGAGCTTAAAAGCCACAAACTTTTAATAAGAGGAGGCTACATAAAACAGGTAAGCGCCGGAATATTTTCTTATCTTCCAATAGCAAAAAGGACTCTTAATAAAATAGAAAATATAATAAGAGAAGAGATGAATGCTATCGACGGCTATGAAGTAAATATGCCTGTTGTAATGCCTGCTACATTATGGATGGAAACAGGCAGATATGAGGCGGTAGGTGAAGAGATGTTAAGATTCACCGATCGCACAGGCAGGAAGATGCTATTAGGAATGACTCATGAAGAGGCCGTTACCGATATGGCAAGATATGTAATTAATTCATACAAGCAATTACCATTTATGTTGTATCAGATTCAAACTAAATTTAGAGATGAACCTAGAGTTAGAGGAGGATTAATTCGAGTTAGGGAATTCGTAATGAAAGATGCTTACTCTTTTCACACAAGCGCAGAAGATCTTGATAATTATTACAAAAGAGTCTATGATGCATATCATAAAATTTATAAACGATGTGGATTACCTGTAATCGCGGTTGCCTCCGATGTTGGCATGATGGGCGGTAGCGGCGCAGATGAGTTTATGGCTGTCACAGAAAGCGGTGAAGATACCTTAATAATCTGTGAAAAATGCGGATATAAGGCAAACAAGGAAGTCGCAAAAGCAAAAAGAAATTATACAAAAACCGAAATGCTTTCTTTGGAAAATGTATATACTCCAGATTTAAAATCAATAGAAGAAGTTTCAAATTTTCTAAAAATAAAATCAGACCAAACACTTAAAGCTGTCATCTATAATATTGATGGCAAATTAACAATGTGCGTTATCAGAGGAGATCTTGAGATAAATGAAATTAAACTTAAAAATTATCTTAAAACAAAAAACCTTGTCTTCGCCAGCGATGAAGAATTATTAAAAGCTGGTATAATACCTGGATATGCATCACCCGTTGGACTAAAAAATATAAGAGTAATTGTTGATGAATCAGCTGCAAATTCTTCAAATCTTGTAAGCGGCGCAAACAAAAAAGACTATCACACTAAAAATGTTAATTTTGGAAGAGATTATAAATCCGATGAAGTTACCGATATATCGAGCGTTAAAGATAACGAATCATGCATCCAATGTGGTAATAATCTTAAGATAACAAGAGGGATTGAAGTCGGAAATATTTTTAAGCTTGGCATCAAGTATTCAAAAGCAATGAACGCAAAATATCTCGATGAAAACGGGGTTAGCAAAGATATAATAATGGGTTGTTACGGTATCGGCGTAGGAAGACTCATGGCTTCCGTAATAGAGATTTCATCCGATGAAAAGCGCATAATTTGGCCTATCAGTATCGCACCTTTTGAAGTGCAATTGATAGATATTGGCGCAGACAAAGATGAGATCGTTAAAAAAACAGCACAAGATATATATGATTTATTAATAAGGAATTCATTTGAAGTTATCTATGATGACAGAAATGTTTCTGCCGGAATAAAATTCAATGATGCTGATTTAATAGGTTCTCCAATCAGGATCAATGTTGGATCAAAATCTTTAAAAAATAATGGTGTAGAATTAATTATAGAAAAAAATGAGCCGATCATTGTGACTGTTGATAAATTATTAGAGGAATTAATTATTATTAAAAAAAATCTTTACTCAAAATTGAATTCGTTATAAAATAATATAAAATGAATGATTAAGCAGTCGCGCTTAAAGCTAATTCATTTATTCGATTAATAATATGATTTTTCATAATGTAAAAATTATAAAACGGTCAAACTCAAGAAGCTAAAGAAGATAGATCGCTTTAGGTAATATGGAGAAAATTAAAATGACCAGACCTATGATTCTTGCTTTAAACGGTTGGTATCCTTCAAACAGTACATCCTGCAAAAAGGAAATCGATAATTTTATCAATGAAGATATTTTCATAGAAGGAAGGACTCCGATTTCTGCGATAGTTCCCCATGCTGGTTGGTATTTCTGCGGACATCTTTCGGTTAATTGTATAAAATTACTTAAAGAAAAAAATGGAGATATAAAAAATGTTGTAATCTTTGGCGGGCATTTAGGAGAATCAAACCTTGCAATCCTTGAAACATTTGACGAAGCGCAGACTCCATTTGGCAAGCTGCAAAATAACAAAGAAATAATAGCTATGTTAAAAAACGATAAAAGAATCCAGACAGTCGAATACCTTCAGGACAACACAATAGAAGTTGTTTTGCCTATTGTAAATTATTTCTTTGGCAGCAAAATACAAATTACAGCGATTTACCTTCCGCCTAACGAAAAAATAAGTGATTTGATAGAAAATATCTATAAATTATACGGAAACAGTACAGTATTTATTGGCTCTACAGATTTAACGCATTTTGGTCCGAATTACGGATTTATAACTCATGATAGTACTATGAGTCCTATTGATTGGGTTAAAAAAGTAAATGATAAAAAATATATTGACTTGCTTCTTAATATGAAAGGCGAAGAATCACTGGAATATGCTTTAAAAAATAAATCTGCTTGTTCTGCAGGAGCTGCGTATGGAGCTTTAATCATAGGCAAATTAAACAATGTAAACAAAGGTATTTTAATCGGATACAGTACAAGTTATGACAAACATAAAGACACCAGCTTCGTCGGATATACTGGTATAATTTATTAATTATAATTTATTTACCGTTATCAGCATGCATGCATCCGGGCAGTACTATCTGCCATATGCTTTTTAATTATCAAAGTTTTTTTATCCTTAATACTCTCAGTCTTATTTCTCTGAAATTCTTTTATAATAAATTCATAAAGATTGCTTATTTGTTTTTTATACAGAATGACATTCTCTAAGTAATCCGATTTTTCAGCATTAGGACTGCTATATTTATAAACCAGTTCATCTGTAATAGTATGATTGAGTTTTATGAAAATTACTTTTTCGAATCTCTTAAAACAGCCGAGATTTATCAAATTAATAGTTTTCCACATATCGATAGTCTGAATAATTAGATCAAGCACAGATTTAATCGATTTTAAAGATGATAAATATGCTTTTTTATTATTAAATTTTGAAATATAATAGGGAATTTCTTTAAATAAATTTAATGCTTCTTTATATAAATTGTCTTTATACTTTTTTATTATCTCATCGATTGTCAGGTAAACTTCATCTTCTCGTGTAAGATTTGTTATGTATTCAAAATCATCATTAAGTCTCTTAATAATCTCAAGAGAGTCTTCAAGAAGATTGAGTTTATCAATATTATGATCTACAACCCTGTTATTATTAATCTTTAACAAAACAATCCTATTATCATATTTTTTTTGAAATATATTTTCAGAATTTTTTGTTGTTTTTAATAATTCATAACCAATGGTTTCAAGCCTTAAAGGATTAATCGTCTTTTTAAGAATCAGTTTGATTTTATTACTCAAAAGAATTTTATATATTTTATCTATATCTTCTCTACTTCCTTCTTCATTTGTGTTTACGATTAAGACAAATTCTATATTTTTAACTTCAGACGTAAGGGATTGCCTACCGCCTCTGAATTTTACATATTCGCTCAGCTCTATATCTAATTTTCCTTTTTTAGATAATATTTCAAGCATATCTTTAAAATCAATAATTCCATCCGTCGAATAACTTATTAAAATATGATCAGCATTAAGATTTTCAATTATTTTTTCAAAGTCTTCTTTTGCATTTTTCCTGATACAAAAAGTTGATTTTGTTTTTACCCAGTCCTTCCTTATAGCCGATTTATCTGTCTTCTTTCCATTTATATAAATATTCTTATTTACACGCGGTTTATCATTCAAGGCAATTGTATTTAAAAGATGATAATTTGACCCATATTGATGCTGATTATAAGGCGGATCAAGATAAGCTATATCAAATTTTGTTTCTTTTAAAACTTCAGATAAACTTACTGCATCTTCTTTGCTAACATGGCAGGGGTTACCGTTAATCAAATCAGGTTTTTTTAAATGAACAGGTTTTAAAATCCTTGATAGAGCATCACCATTAGAGCCGCCAAAACCTCTATGAAATCCTTTAAATACCCCCGAAGTATTAGATCTTGTAGAAACTTCATATAAAAGCAAAGCTATTAAAAAATTTTCTTCAGTCTTATCAATAAACCCTGTGTTATACCATTTATCAATCTGGGCTCTTATTGCATCGATCTTTAATCCATTATAACTTGTATAAAATATTCGTTCATTTTTTAAATCTATATTATCATCATTTTCAGGACAATAGTATTTGCTTATATATTTATCTTTTTCTTCAGGTTCATTTAGGCTGTTAAGTATATTCAATACATTATCGACACCACCTAATTTTTTGAATGAACTATTTAAAAAATCACTATTTAATTCAATAAATGTTTTATTTATAATATATGAATAATATTCCCAATCATTTGAAAAAACTTCAAAACCTAATGATTTAGCAAGCCTGGAAACAACTCCAGTACCTGCAAATAAATCAAGAAATTTTAAATTTGTATTTTTATTGTTTATTACTTTTTTTATAGATTTTTTAAGTAAATCTATAAGCCTCTTTTTATTACCAATATAAGCGATTAAATTATTATTAATATAGTTTTCTTGAGACATTATGTTATTCCCCCGGTAGATATATTCCCCTTTTAAATATTTCGGCTTAAAAATTCGTTTATTTAGAGATTTTTTACACTAACAGCAGACACAAGCTATTATCTTTATTGATTAGCACCTTTTAATAAGTTTTATACTTATGAGATACATGTAATAAAACTTTTAAGAATACCCATAATAAAGCTTTAAATAATAGATGCTATAACTTTTGATAAAATTTATTGAAGTCTATTCTCGATTATTATATCAAGATCTTTTTGTGTTTCATTCTGTTTATGGCATTGAGCAAGACTTTTTTTTGCAGGAGTAAAAGTCCTATCTTTCTTTATTATTTCTTTTAATTGATCTATTGCAAGATCATAATTTCCCTCACTCATTAATCTCAATGCATTAGAGTACATTTTCTTTACTTCAGTTTCTTTTTTTTCTCTACCTAAATCGCCTAACTTTAATGAAGCAGAAATACTAAATTTTGATACATCAACAAGATCTGGACTGTAAACCGCCGTGATCTTAAAGTCATCAAACTCAACGTTTACTCCCAGAGAAAAAGACGGACTTGATTTAATTGTTACTCCGCCCATTATTGATGAATACTTTGTGAATTTCCATTCTATCCCGACGTTGACACTCCAGTTTTTATAAGTATAGCTGGAATAATTAATCAAATAATTAAAATCTATAGCAAACATTAATTGATAAATTGGTTTATAGCTTATCCCTAATGAAATAGTAGTAGGAGGAGGTTCTTCATCGGTAAACGGACCCAAATTTGCAATTGTCAATCCTATGCCAAAATTTTTCTCTGCTCTATTATATGCTTTTAAAAAATTAAATCTCGTCAATAATCCTACATCGAATGCAGCATTAACCTTTGTTTGATTGCTGGCGATTTCATCAGGCACCCCATAGATATATAACTTTGCATTTGCTCCGACAGATAATCCAAAAAACTCATAGCTTCTTAAAAAATTATAAGACAAGTTACAAGTAATTACGGTATTCGTTATAACACCATCCCCAACATTCTCACCAAATTGATCAAAATGGACAAACGGCATGTATAAAACCCTTGCGCCTATGCCAAAAGCAAGATCATTAAATCTCATTGTATATGCTAGAGTATTATAATTTACATCACCCATGAGTTTTACATGAGAAAAAAACAATTCTGTTTGTTTTAAAGATGAAGTTCCTGCAGGGTTTGATTCTAATGTCCCAATATCATCGGCAACACCTGTAAAAGCCTGTGATAACCCGCTTTCCCTGCCTCCATAGCCTAAATTTAAAAATGGAAAAAACGTTGTCCCATAATCGCCAGATAATTGTAAAAAAGCTTTTTCAAAATTAAGATATCCCTGTAAAAAATTAGTTTCATAATCGGATTGTGAAAATATAAAAAACGATAAAACTAAATAAATTATTAAGAGAAATCTTTTCATGACACTATAATTATACTGCCTTTACATGTTTTTTTCAAATTTTTATACTTCTCATCAAAAAAAATTGATTATTATGATTTTCGGAGCAAACTCTAAAAGGTATACTTAAAAATATTACATTTGTACGCTAAAGCACTCAATAAAAAATAAAAGCAATAATTATATCATTGCAATTATACTCTTGATTGAGTGCTAGAGGTAAAAGGATAATTATTATTTAAAAAAGTTAAATTATAGATCTTATGTTCTTTCGCCAATTGCTCAATATAGTCACTGGATAAAATATTATTACTTACAAAATACCTACCCAGAGGAAAGTTAAAATCATTCTGTTCTTTTAGCATTTTTTCCAATTGTTTATAATTTATAAATTTATTACGTACAGCAGCCTCACCGAATCTTTCATTTGGACGAATATCCTTTATAATTTTTAAAATATCCTCATCCTTAATAAAATTATGATCTTTGCATATCTGTCCTATTTTAGGTCTCTGCCTATACTGCCATGTCAATGCTTTTATAAGAGAATTCCAGCTAATAATTTTTTTATAATATAAAAACTCTCCAAACCTTAAAGATCTCTTTGGCATACTACCTACATAATAAAAATCTCCTACTCTAGAATCATATTTTATCTTTTTGCTTTTATTTTTTATAGTATCAAGTAAAATATTATAAGCATCATTTACTTTTTTAAATCTCGACGAAAGCTCGTTTTCATTCTTACCAAATAAACCTGCTTTGTCTGGATGGCATTTTTTTACCACATTACGGTAGGCTGATTTAATACCGGACTCCTGAATATAATCTAATGTGTCAGAAGAAAACTGAAAATCAGGACCAAATAATATTTTACACGCATCATCAAGCTTTTTTATATTGCTAATATTTGTCAATTATTCCCTCCCAATAATTATCCCCTTACTGGCCCCTGACTTTTTTAAGGTCAAAAAATATTTAGAGCACTCCTCTTTGTCTTTTGACTACAAAAAAGTTGAAGGCGAGACAAATGGAATACTTTTAAGTATAAAGCAATATTTTAATCACTCAACAATATGTTGAATGCTTAAAATTTATCATATTGAAAAAATAATTTCAACAGTATTCTATATAAAATATGCCTTTTATTTCTTAAAAACCCTAGATTTTATCTGGGTTATATCTTCTTTAACAAAATCATTAAAGCTAGCTTTATTTGACATTATGATCTTATAAGAATCATTATTTGAATACAATAGGAATCTTAAATTTTTCATAAAATCCTCATCGAGTTTCCAGCAAACCAAATTGTTTCTCTTTAATAATTTTGAATCATATCTGTCAAAGCTACCTGGCAATAAACCAGTTAAAAAATCTTTATCAGGATTAAATTTGTTTTTCCTTAATAAATATACTATTTTCAAAAAATCATCTTTTGTTATATCTGAATAAATTATTTCCTTAAACATATCATAAAAAAAACTGGAATATATATAATTTCCTTTATTTGACATTTTCCATAATTTTATAACAGCACTTTTAATAAATACCTGCTGGCGTTTGCATCTTTCTATATCTCCATCTTTAAAATTACGATTTCTGATCCATTGCACACCAAGCTTGCCACCAAGATTTTTATCAATCTTTAAGCCGCCTATTATTGCTAAAAAAGCTTCAAAATTAGTAAAATTATCAACTATAGCAACCTTATAAATCGGACTACCAAGAAGATCTTCAACATTTTTTTTTAGATTATCCATGCCTCCCCAGTAAAGGCTGTGTCCTATCTTATCATAACTGCCTGCCCATCTATCATCATTTACTACCACAAGCGTATCTCTTGGAATTGAAATTGAGAGTATCTTTCCGTTGGTGCAAATCCTAAAAACAATTATCACATCGGATCTTGCCTTATCAACAACTTTTGAGTCCTTATCAGAACCCACAAGCATAAAATTGACCCCTTCTCCCCATTCGGAGCCGTCAAGGTTATATAGATCATTTATAAACCCGAGTTGGCTAGCAGTATATGATTTGTTTAAATCATAAGCAGGTAAATAATTAGATTCAATATTATTCAAGTCTGACTTAACAATAGATATATTATTTTTCTCTGATGCTGATTTTATTACTTTTTTAACCTGAAAATAATAATCAAAAAATTTCAAAATATTTATGATTATAATAAATAATATTAAAAATAATATTAAAAGAAAAGTAATATTTATACTTAATTTTATCAGTTGTTTTTGATGCATATTTATAAATTATCGGATTAAGATCGATTAAACATCATGTTTTACACATGATAATTATTAATCTCCAGCTCTTGATGAAATAATCAAGTACCCTTATTATTTTTAACTGTATATAAATATATCTTATTAACAAATCAATCTCAATTTATAAAACTAGATATAATAGTTTCAAGTTCTTTATTTTCAATTAAGAAAGCATCATGCCCATATGGAGAATCAATATTGACATAACTTACCTCTTTATCCTTGCTCATTAATGCTTTTACAATTTCCCAGCTTTCAGAAGGTCTAAAATGCCAATCAGATTTAAAAGATACTATAAGCATTCTACTTTTAACTCTAGATAAAACTTCGGATATAGATTTTTTATTACGTGTTAAATCATACATATCCATAGCTTTTGTTATATAAAGATAACTATTGGCATCAAATCTCATAACAAATTTTTTACCCTGATACCTCAAATAACTTTCAACCTGAAACATTGGTCCAAATAATCCATATAGTTCATCAGTCTCAAGGATTACTTTTTTTAGATCACGGCCAAATTTTGATTCCATTGAGTCTTTAGACAGATAAGTTATATGGGCAACCATTCTTGCTATTGCAAGACCCTTCTCTGGATGTTTTTTACCATAATAATTGCCATTATTAAAATTCCCATCAGCCATTATAGCATTACGTCCAACTTCTCCAAAAGCAATAACCTGAGGTGAAGTCTTATATGCCGAAGCTATCACAATAGATGTTTCCATACTTTCAGGATATTGTACCGCCCATTCTAAAACCTGCATCCCTCCAAGAGATCCCCCGATTATAGATTTAAGCTTTTTTATTCCAAGATGATCTATTAATCTTTTTTGGACTTCAACCATATCTTTAACAGTAATTATAGGAAAACTCAATCCATAGGGCTTTTTAGTTTCGGGATTAATGCTAGACGGACCGGTTGTACCATAACAGCCTCCTAAATAATTTGAACATATAACGAAATATTTATTTGTATCAACAGGTTTACCCCGCCCTACATACAAATCCCACCAGCCTGGCGTTTTATTATCCCTATCATAATCGCTGGTAACATGCGAACTTCCAGTTAAAGCATGTATTATTAAAATCGCATTATCCTTTTTTTCATTTAATTTTCCAAAAGTTTCATAGGCAACCGTTATAGGACCAAATTTTTCACCGGATTCTAATTTAAAATCTTTCTTTCTAGCAAATGTATAATATTTTACAGTATCAGGAACAAATTTAGTCAATATCCCTCTCCAAAACAATAAAATTAACGGTATTATATAACATAATTTGCTATTTACACAGATATTTTTGAATATTTATACAACAATGACTCCAATTAAAATCAAATGGAAAAGTTTTTGATTGAAGCTCTGACCCCCATAATTTAATCAACAATCTTAAACAGCCTTGATGAATGTGGAGACATTTTACTAAGATTTATCACTCCATGATCAAGTATTATTTTTTCACTAGTCCATACATCTTGTAATTTATTAACTTTTGATAAAAGACTGGTATAATAGTTGATGTCTATCCTTTTTGATATAGTTATATTCTTGAAATTAAATATACCCAGGTAACCCGCCGTATTATAAATGATCTCGGGCATAAACTGCTGCATCAAATCAAGTGCAATTGTTTTACCCTTAAAACACTGATCACTCAGATAAATAATTTTACCCATCTGATCGAGGGACTCATCAGACAATTCTGACAGGTTGTCACTAAAAAACAATGTCCCGCCTGATAAAATAATCGAATTAATCTGTATCATTCGCTCATTTGCAGATAGACTTGTTTTTTTCTTTCTAAGCATGAGGCAGTCGGGATTATTAATCCAGATATTGTTATTCATGCATGATCGTACAAGTATATTACGAGTTGAATTCCTTACGCCAAGCATTGACCCCGAATTAAAGAAAAAATCACTTAACCTCTTCCAATAAGGAGCCGTATCCGGACCAATACGTGCAGAATCAACCATCCCTATGCCACATGTAATAGGCATGCCACAGCCGTCAAGAATTACATTCTGACCAGCTTCTTCTCTTATAATTGACAATCCTTTTTTTAATATTTCAGACCTTGAAAGTCTTAAATCGTGATGAGTACCACCTCTCAAGCAAGCGGCAAACAGAAAATCAAGTTTTAAAAAACTAAAACCCCATTCATGAACAATTGTATGAATAACCCTACGCAGGTATTCTTCAAATCTCGGATTGGTAATATCCAGTCCATAATAAAATCTACCCTTCCATACAGGATTATATCCGCATAATATAGGTCTACCATATTCATTTCGTAAAATATATTCAGGATGAAGTCTGCATATCTCAGATTTATTCTCACAAATAAATGGAGCGATCCATAAACCTGGCTCAAAACCAAGCTCTTTAATATGACTTGCTATCAATTTCATTTTGCCTTCAAACTGAGGTTTTAACTGCAACCAATCACCGACATTTTTTTGATAGCCATCGTCAATCTGAATATACTTTAAATCTATCTTTTTTTCCTTAATAATCCTGACATTCTTGTAAATAATTTCAGGGCTGATTTTAGTGTAATAGTAATACCATGTAGACCAGCCTTTAATATTATTCTTTTTTTCAACATATTTTATTTTTTCTTTTATATAATTAAAATATCTGGTTAATAAATAACTTGTTTCCTCCTGAGCCATGATTATGCCATCAAGATGTATCGTCTCACCCGGCATAATCATCTTCCTGCCAAAATCATAAACAAGCTCAAGATAGTTGAGTTTCGAATCTTTGCGGTAAAATTTTAACCGAATATAAAAAAATTGATTGAATGGATCCGTCTGCCCAACCAAAAACGACTGTCTGTTACCAAGATTGGATATAATCGAATACATCTCGCTAGAAAGATTGCCGGCAGTGTTTGACGGCAAATTTGCAAGATTGCTTGAGGCTAAAGATACAAGCTGAAGCCATGGACGCAAAGGTTTATCCTTAAGTCTGTAGCTTCTGGCAGTAGACCATGATTGATAACCGTTTCTTAAAAATGAAATATTGCTGGGACTAAAACCTTTTAAAAATTTATCGAGCCCATTTTCTGCAGGGAAAACAAGCCTGGTTAATCTAATAGAATTTTCTGATATATTTTTCAGCTTTAATGATAATAAAGAGCCAAATTCCGGAGAATTATCCCATTTACCTCTTAATTCTATAAATTCATTATCATAATGTAGTGTATCCCTATTTTTTGTAAAATGCATTCTCATTGGTATTAATCTACGTTTAATACCAAATTTTAACTGCACTGCAGGAAGAATACCTATCTGATCCCAGATAATCCTGTATCTTATTTTATTATTATCAGACATAGTTTAAGCTCAGTATAAATAATTTTATAATATAGACTAAATTTAAGTTGATCACAAAGATATAATAAAGATAAAATCTTAAAAATTCAGTCTCGATTATTTTATATTATAGTAGCATAATTATTGCAAGAGTATTTTCATTATTAAAAAAAATATTTGTTTTTTTACTCTTTATAAAATATAATTTAACCTGGTCAAATTATGAAAAAATTATCATTATCAATAAAGTTTGTAATAATTACATTTACCTCAATAATTGTATTTAAAAACATTCTTTTTATTCTTCCCTATAATGATCTTGACTCATTCTTAAAAAAGCCTTACAGTATCGAAATACTTGACAGGAATGGGAACCTGCTTCAGGTCTTAACACTTAACGATGGCTTAAGACGTGAATATATAGGGATTAAAGAAATACCGTATTTAATAAAAGAGATATTCATAAAAAGTGAAGACAAAAGGTTTTATTATCACTGCGGTGTAGATTTTATTGCATTAGCACGATCAGTTTTTATTAATTTAAAATATAAAAATACAATAAGTGGTGCATCCACAATCACAATGCAGCTTGCCAGGATTATAAGTCCTCATGCAAATACATACGGTGGTAAAATTTTAGAAATAATCAATGCAATACGACTTGAAGCTAAACTGCCAAAGGATAAAATTTTTGAATTGTGGATTAACTCAATGCCTTACGGCTACCAATCAATGGGAATAAAAACTGCAAGCAAAACTTTTTTCGGCAAAGATATAAAAAATATTACTCCTGCAGAAGCTCTGTCCCTCGCCGTGATACCACGAAGTCCTGAAAAATATAATACCTTCAATCGTGTTGAAAATCTCAAAAAAGCCAGTCATATTCTTGCTAAAAGAATTAATTTTAAAATAGATAATAAGGACATTGAAAATGATATTAAGAAAATGAGTTTCTATAAATGGGAATTTAACGCCCCTCATTTTATAAATTTTATTAAAAATCAATTAACTCAAAAAGAACTATCATCCGGCAAACCAGTCATAACATCCCTGGATTACAAACTTACTAACCTGATGCAAAGCATACTCAATGAAAAACTACGAAAATACAAAGATTATAGAGTTAACAACGGCGCAATTTTATTAATTAATAATTCTACAGGTGAAATAATAGGTTATGTCGGATCTAACGATTTTTTTGATAAGATAAATTCTGGTGAAATAGACGGAGTGCATATTTTGAATCAGCCTGGATCGGCAATAAAACCGTTTTTATACGCCCTCGCTCTTGATAAAGGGATCCTACCCTCTGATATACTCCCAGATGTACCTATGGATTTTGGAGGAAGCAATGTATATGTACCGTTAAATTTCAATAAACGTTTTAACGGTCCTGTTAGACTACGAGTTGCACTTGCATCATCGTTGAATGTTCCAGCCGTATATCTTGTAACAAGACTGGGGGTAAAAAATTTTATCAATAAACTTCTCGAGCTTGACTTTGATTCTGTGGAAAAACAAAAGAATTATCTGGGTAGCGGCATTGCTGTTGGTAATCTTGAAATCTCATTATACGAATTGACACGAGCATTCTCCATTTTCCCAAGATCTGGAGAAAAAAACAACCTGACATTCAGAAAACAAAACAATGATTACTATACTCATGGAGAAAAAATCTACTCCGATTACACATCATTTATAATCTGTGATATTCTGTCAGATAGCGAAAGCAGGGTTATAGGCTTCGGGTCAAGGACGATGTTTGACACTCCTTACCCCTGCATGTTTAAAACAGGGACATCAAACCAATTTAACAATACATGGGCTCTTGGTGCAACCCCGGAATATACAATAGGCTGCTGGATGGGTAATTTTAGCGGAGAGACGGTTATCGGTAAAGCAGGGAGCTCTGTCCCCGCCGAAGTGATAATACGGATATTAAACAGCATCTATTATAAAAGGCCGGCTAAAAATTTTAAAAAAATCGAAAATATAAAACAGGAGATAATCTGCCCTCTGTCAGGCGGTAAAGTCACAAAAGTCTGCCCCGGAGCTGTATATGAATACTTCAAAGAGAATATCACTCTGCAAGATTGCGATTATCATAAATTGAATTCAAATGGTGTTGTTACTGTCAGATATCCGGATATGTTTGCAAAATGGTCACAAAAATACGAAAAAACAGATTCCAGCTTCATAGTTAACAGCAGGGAAAAATTTCCAAAGATAGTCAGACCCAAAAACAACTCATTATTTTACTATGATGCTTCGATACCGCCTGATAACCAGGCAATAAAAATAGAAATTCTTAATAACAATAAAGATGATATTATAGATCTTTTTATCAATGGCTATAACGTCCAAAAATTAAAATTCCCTTATGATTACTATATGAAGATACAAAAAGGCTCATGGAAGATTACTGCAGAGGGTTTAAAAGGCTCTGATGAAATCAATATTATTGTAAAATAATAATCATTTAGTACACTCATGATTATTTATATGATCGATGCAATAGCAGGTGAGCTCTTTACAGTCCGAGCAGTATCTAAATTGCATTTTCGGATCATCCTTATCTGTAATCCCGCAGGTGTAGCATTTATGAAATGGCTCATTACTTTTTTTAATCTTGCCAATCTCACCTGCCATTCTCCTACGTCCATATTTAATAAGCATAATTATATCTCCTGCAAAGAATAACAGATAATTACCCAGTGATACAAGGAGCAGTATTCTGTTTATCCAGTTACCAAAGATTAAAACAAATGCATAGCCAATCCATACAATGATTGAAAGCCATTTAATCTTTACAGGAAGTACGAAAAAAATATATAAAACAAAATCCGGATATAAAAATGCAAAGGCAAGAAATATTGTCCCGTAAAGATACCCGTTTGTTAATACCTGATCCGGTATGATAAAAGCAATAGAAACCGTTAATATATAAGACAGTATAATATAAACATTGTATTTAAAGGCTCCCCATGTGCTCTCCAGAGCCGAGCCGTATAAATAATATAGATACCATACAAAAGCTGCAAAAAATATATCAGTTGGTATTGGAATAAAAAGAAAGGTAATAAGTCTCCAGAATTCTCCTTCCAAAACTTTACTGCCTATTAGAGTAACTTTATCTAGAGGAAGGACTTTTATATAGTTAAGGATAAAAAAAACAGCCTGTCCGATTATCAATACAATAGTCACATTCGGTATGGCAAATCTTGAAAATTTCCTGTCCAGTCTGTCAAGTATTCTCATAAAAACAACCTAAAACAAGTAGGATTATATGTCAAGAAATTTTATTCCTTTTTATATATTGCCTAATATAAATAATAATTATATTATCTAAAAATTAAAATATTTTTAAGGGAAAATAATGCCGTTAAATCCAAATGCATTAAAACATCTTATAAATTCAAATAATATAGAAAACATATATCTATTTTCAGGACCAGAAATCGGAGAAAAAAAAGAAATTATAAATTTAATTGAAAAAAAATTATTCGGCAAAGAAGAACCTGTTAAATTCACTTATTACTGCGGTAATGACTTTGCTATTAATGAAGTATTAACAACACTTCAGACAAAACAGCTCTTTTCAGAAAAAAAAATTATATATATAAAAAACATTGAAGATATAGATGCCGAATCAATAAAAAAAATAACACACTATATAATCCCACAGACAATCGATATAGAAAATTTTGAAAAAAATATTTTAAATAAATCAAATGAAAGTAATAAAAAAATTTTATTAAAATATTATAAGCATGATAATAATTATTATACTCTTGCCAAAACGCTTACTGGACCAGATAAAAAATCACTTATATCGGTGTTTAATCAAATCGGTTTTAAAAACTATGATGCAGATACTTATTTAATCATGATCAATGAAACAAAAGAAAGAATACCTTCCGGGCTTCAAGATTTGTTGACTGAAAATCAGAATATAATTTTCTGGGAAATGTTTGATTCTCAAAAAAGTGAATGGATCAGAGAAGAATTTAAAAATGCAGGGCTATATATAGAAAATGAAGCAATAGATTATATTTTGGACGCAATTGAAAATAATAAAGATCAACTTAAAAATGAAATAAATAAAATAACTATGCTATTCAAGGAAAAATCATCAGATAATAATGTTGTGCGAAAAAGCTTTATTGAAGAGCATTTATATCATTCAAAAGAAGAAAATTCTTTTACACTATATAGTGCAATGCTTGATGGAGATCTGGATAAAGCATTAGATATACTTGAAGCAGTATTTTATGCCGATGAAGATAGTCTATTAAACGGACTTGTATGGTCTCACAGAAATTTTTTAAAAGCGGTAGACCTCTATGAAAATCAAGGGATACCCATTAATGATATTTTTAAAAATTTAGGAATAATGTCAAAAAAAAATAAATCCGATATAGAAAATGGTTTAAGAAGATACAACTTTTATCATGCAAGCATTATGTTTTATTATTTATCCGAATTGGATTATTATCTTAAAACGCTTCCTTCAAACTTTAAACTTATTAAACTACAGGAATTTATAATTAAATTCATGAATCAAAAAAATAATTCTCCTTCTTTCTTAAAAGGCGAAATTTGCTATAAAATCCCATAAAAATTATTTGATGGCGTAACAAACTCGTGACCTCTCATACATCAAAGCCATTAT
>CAZHHK010000035.1:0-26761 GCA_964531405.1 uncultured Spirochaetales bacterium
AAATAATTTGGAAAAAGAGGCTTATTTATGGCAAACTTTCGGACAGTAATGAGTAATATTATTAATTTTTTTTTTCATATATAATTTATAAAATATTCTTTTATTAACCTATTATTTGTTTAATTATAGTTAGGAGAGGGATGAGGGGATACCATGTCTATTTAATTAATGACACTTATTGCATTATTCTTGACAAAAATGTTCATTTTTTATAAATTAACTTTCTCTTTAAAAATATATGGAGTAAATTTAAGTGCTTGATAACATAACTAAGGCTTTTACCGATGTTTTTAGGACTATATCAGGGAAAGCTATAATCAATGAAAATAATATACAAAAAGCCCTTGCAGATATCAGGATGGCTTTACTTGAAGCCGATGTAAACATAAATGTTGTAAGGACTTTTATTAATGAGGTTACAGAAGAGAGTCTAGGAGAAAAAGTATTAAGATCGGTTAATCCTGGTGATCAGTTTATAAAACTTGTAAATGATAAATTAACTTTAATTCTCGGCGATACATTTCAGGGATTAAAATTAAAACCCAAAGAAACCTTATCCATAATTATGCTTGCAGGTCTTCAGGGATCTGGTAAAACAACAACTGCGGGTAAATTATCCTACTTATTAAAAAAAGATGAAAATCGTAAGATATTACTTGCAGCATGTGATGTTTATAGACTTGCAGCTATAGAACAGTTGCAAAAAATAGGTGAAACCGCAGGAGTTGAAGTTTTCATAGGTGATAAAAAAGACCCTGTAAAAATTGCAAAGGAAGCTGTTAAATTTGCAAAAAAAGAAGGTTTTGATACTCTAATCGTTGATACAGCAGGACGGCTTCATATCGATAAGGATATGATGAATGAAGCACAAAAAATTGCAAAAGAGATTTCTCCTGATGAATTATTGTTTGTATCAGATTCTATGACAGGTCAGAATGCAGTAGAGGTTGCAAAAGAGTTCAATAAGATTTTGCCTATTACAGGCGTTATATTGACGAAATTTGACTCCGACACCAGGGGCGGTGCAGCATTTTCAATTAAAAGTGTTATAGGCAAGCCCATAAAATATATTGGTGTTTCAGAAAAAATAGACGGTCTGGAAATATTCTATCCTGACAGGATTGCCAACCGTATACTCGGTATGGGTGATATTGTTTCTCTTGTTGAAAAAGCTGAAAAAGTCTATAAAGAAGAGGAAATTAAAAAACTCGAAAGCAAAATAAGGAAAAGTGAATTTACTTTGCAAGATTTCCTTGAACAACTTGAGCAAATGGATAAAATGGGACCGCTTGAAGGTATTCTGGAGATGATCCCCGGAATGAAAGGTATGATGCAGAATGTGAATATTGATGATAAAAAGATAAAACGACAAAAAGCGATAATTCAGGCTATGACAATGAAAGAAAGATTGGATTATAGACTTATAATGGGTAGTAGAAAAAAAAGAATAGCAAAAGGTTCAGGTGTCTCTATCCTGGAAGTTGAAAAATTATTAAATAATTTTAAAAAGTCTCGTCAGATGATGAAAAATATGGTAAAATCTAAGGGTAATATTCCCGGATTAGAAGGCATAGATCTTAATAATATAGATCTTGATAAATTAAAAGGCAAAATATAAATTTTTTTATACGATATCAATGATAAAAAAGGAGGAATGTATTGGTAAAGATAAGACTCAAAAGAATGGGCACCAAAAAAAGACCGTTTTACAGAATAGTGGTAGCCGATTCAAGAAGTCCCAGAGATGGAAGGTTTATTGACCAGGTAGGAATTTACCATCCAATAATGGACAGTGAAAAGCAATTGATTTTCGACGCTGAGAAAGTGAAACAATGGTTTTTAAAGGGAGCTAAACCAACTCATGTTGTGAGCAAATTGCTGAATAAAAAAGGTTTTCGTTTTGACAGAAAACTTTTAGAAAAAGCTTAAAATTGAAATTCAAAATCAACTGTAAGGAGTACTAAAATGGATGAAAAAGAACTTGTTGAGTTTATTGCAAAATCTCTAGTGGATAACCCGGATAAAGTGAAAGTGAATGTAGTTGAGAGTGAAAAATCAACTATAATTGAATTATCTGTTGACGAACCGGATATCGGTAAAATAATTGGAAAACATGGAAGAATAGCTAAATCGATCAGAACTATTTTAAGTGCTGTATCTAATAAGAGAAATAAGAGAATATTATTGGATATAATTGATTAATTATTAAAATATGGATTTTTTAAAGGTTGGTTTTATTAAGAAGCCACATGGTTTAAAGGGAGAACTAAAAGTTCTCCCTTTAACTGATAATATTGATAGATTTAAAAAGTTAAAAATAGTTTATTTGTTTATAAATGGTACCTATATCCAGGAAGAATTGGAATATTCCTATAAAAAAATAAATGAAGTTATAATTAAATTTAAAAAATATAACAATATTGATGAGATAAAAAATTTAAAATCAATTTATATTTATATAGATAAAAACATGGGGGTTAAGCTATCAATAGATGAATATTATTCACAAGATTTAATCGGATGCATTGTGGAATATAAAAATACTAATATTGGGACTGTTGAAAATGTGCAAAATCTCGGTTCGTGTGATTTATTGACTATTAATTATAATAAAAGAGAAATATTTTATCCATTATTAAAAAAATATTTTAATAAAATAGATATTGATAATAAAATAATTGAAATAAATCAATTTGAAGGTTTTTTTGATTAAATTTTATATTTTAACATTATTTCCTGATTTTTTTGAAAGCTTCTGTAACCACAGTATTATAAAAAAAGGATTACAGAAAAATGCATTTAAGATTATAATTAAGAATATAAGAGATAATGCTGTAAATAAATATGGTCAGGTTGATGATTTACCTTACGGAGGCGGATCAGGGATGCTAATACGCCCTGAACCTGTCATAGAATCTCTGGAAGAATTAAAAGTCCCAAAATATAAAAAAAGGGTTATATTTTTTTCTCCTAAAGGTAAAATAATTGATTATAACAGCATAATTAACTTGACAAAATATAGAAATATTGTATTAATCTGTGGTCATTATGAAGGTATAGATCAACGTGTTATTGATAAATACGTTGATGAAGAAATAAGCTTGGGAGACTTTGTTTTAACAGGCGGAGAGCTCCCCGCAATGGTTTTAATTGATGCCGTTATAAGACAGATTAAAGGTGTAATAAAAGAAGCATCTTTGTGTGAAGAGTCTTACACAAATAATCTTTTAGAGTACAGACAGTACACAAGGCCGGCTGTTTATAAAAAAATGAAAGTACCTGATATACTTTTATCGGGCAATCATAAAAATATAGAGGATTATAGAATAAGGGACTCTATAAGAGAAACTCTTTTAAAAAGAAGTGATTTAATAGATAATAACTTAATAAAATTTGATAACAAAACATTAAAATTAATAAATGAAATAAGAGAGGAAATAAATAATGGGCATAATTCAAGAATTAAAAAAGAGAAATATCGAAAAAATTGCAACTAAACTTGCTACAAATCAGGAAAGCGGCAAATTGGATAATAAAGCATATGAGGAATTTTGCAATAGAGCGGAAAATATTCATATTGGTGATAATGTAAAAATACATTATAAAATAATCGAAGGCAAAAGAGAAAGGATCCAGATTTTTGAGGGTTATATAATTGCTATTAAAGGAAGCGGCCTGTCAAAAACATTCAAAGTTAGAAAAATTTCTTATGGTATAGGCGTAGAAAGGACTTTTCCTCTTTACTCTCCTAATATTGCAAAAATAGAATTTTTAAAAAGCGGTAAAGTTAGAAGATCTAAACTTTACTATTTAAGAAAGAGAAGCGGGAAAAGTGCTGTTATTAAAGAAAAAATCAATTTTAAAGAAGCTAAAATTACAAAAAAAGAAGACAATAAAGCCGATAAATCAATTGGACAGGAATAAAATAAAGATACTTTTATTATATAATTAATATTGACTATAGAGACTGCTAAGATATGGCTTTATAGTCAATATTTTCTTAAATTATCTAACATTTTATATTATTTCACATCAACAAATATAATGCATTTAAAATTTATTTATGTTACATTTTAATCATGAAAATTAATCTGGATCATGAAATTTTAGCTTTATTTAAGAATAATAAAAATAATAAATTTTTAATCAAAATTATTGATATTAAATCAGGGTCTTCAGTCATATCTTTGAATGGCAAATTACTTGAAATTCCTTTTGTATTAAAAAACAATAAAATATATTATGGGCAGATCAATAATAATAAATTGAATATAATTGAAAAAGACATTCAAGAAAATTTATTTAAATCTGAATCAGGCTTAAAAGATGATAAAATCACTAAATTCAAAAATTTATTGGATTCTCTGTTAAATAATGAATCAAAAGATATAACACTTTTTGATAATATGCTAAAATATTTAAATTTTTTCGAAAAAGATAAAAATATAAATGAAAAAGGCAAAGGTGCTTATTATTTCAATGATAAAAGCGACAAAAATCTTTTTTTTATATTCGATCTTCCTTTTTACAATAAACCTTCAAAATTTTTTATAAATGTCAATGATACTAAAAGTGTACTTATCAATATTTTCACAGAAAAAGCCAATGAGATAAATATGAAACTATTTATAGAAAATTTAAAAAAAGCTTTAACAATAGATGCAAAAAATATTATACTAAAAGTAAATTATAATAAAGATGATTTTTATAACGAAATAATAAAATGTATAAATAAGAATGTCGATATAAAGATTTAATTATGAAAAAAAATAAATTAAAAGCTGCATTAATAAAATATTCCAAAGAAGATTTAGTGACTCCAGTGATATCTGGTTATGGCACTGGCGAGCTTGCAAAACAAATAATCGAGCAGGCAAAAAAAAACAACATAAAAATAGTTGAAAATAAAGCCTTTTTTGAGTTTGAATCGTTATTTAAAGTGGGGCAAGAAATTCCTTATGAAGTATATAAGATAGTAGCAAGGATATTGTCGTGTATATTAAATACTAATAATATGGAGCAAATTAATGGCAAAAAAAATACCAATTGAAGATATTAAAATAGGAATGGTTTTTTCAAAACCTCTATATACAGGTGAAAATAATACATTAATACCTGCACTGGTACCAATTAAAGAAGCTGATTATAACAGATTAATTAGATGGGGAGTTAAAGAATTATTAACTGAAGGTGAGCTTGTTGAAGAGGTAATCCCTGAAAAAGATGAATTTGATTTTAAAACAGAAGATATTGAAATACCAGAATACATAAATAAATATTATATTTGTCTAAATTTATTTAGTGAAGTAGCTGATACGTATATTAAAAATGGAGAATTTGAAAAGAATAAACTGGAAGATATTATTGATAAAATAATCGAACTGGTAAAAAATCATAAAAACGATATTCTTTCATATATGGGAATTGAGAATGAGGAATTTGGATTTATAATAACTCATTCAATTAATTCCACTATAATTGCATTGATTGGTCAGGAACAATTAAAGCTCGATCCACGACAGATTAGAAGTCTTGCAATGGCAGGATTATTGCATGACATAGGTATGCTTAAAATACCACAGGCGATATTAAATAAAACAGATAAATTAACAGATGAAGAATACAATTTAATAAAATCTCATCCAATTATCGCATATAAAGATATGAATAAAGGAAGTTTATTTAATCAAAGTATATTGGATGCTGTATTACAGCATCAAGAACAATTTGACGGCAATGGTTATCCCAGAAAATTAAAGGGTGATAAGGTAGGGCTCTTTGCAAAGATACTGGCTGTTGCTGATACGTTTGAAGCGCAGATTTCTCCACGAGCTTATAGAAAAAGTAAATCAGGATACATGGCAATGAAATCGGTTTTAGCTGAAGCTAAAAATAAATTTGATCCGGATGTATTAAGATCATTTCTTACAACTTTATCGATTTATCCACCCGGAACAGTCTTACAGCTAAATAATAATTCCATAGGCTCTGTTATTTCTGTAAATCCTAATGCACCTTTACGACCCGTAGTTAAAATAATAGTAGACGAATTCGGTGAAAAAATTGATGAAAATGTCATAAAGGATTTAAAGGAAGAGCAGGATTTATTTATTGTCAGAGTTTTGAATAAAGAAGAATACAAGAAATAATCCGGAAATGGCAAATAAACGTCAAATAGGTAAATTGGGTGAGGAAATAGCAAAAAAATATCTTGAAAACCAGGGCATCACTATAATTTTTCAAAATTATTTTACAAAATGGGGCGAAATTGATTTAATAGGACTCGAAAAAAAGACGATAATTTTTATAGAAGTCAAGTTAAGAAATTCGACAAGCTTTGGGGAGCCAATCGAATCAATTAATCACGATAAGATTAACAAATTAAAGCTTGCGATTGATAGCTTTTTTTTAAAAGAAGGCTATAATGATTATGATTGCAGGTTTGATGTTGTTTGCATTCTTTATAATAAATTATTAGGCGGATACGAAACAAAATGGTTAAAAAATCAATATTTTAATTGATTTATTTTGATTTTGAGGGTATTATACGTATGGTAAAAAAAGCTAGGCCAAGGAATCCTAAAAGGATTAAAGATCTTAAACGAAAAATAGATACCGAAGAATACCTTCAATTGGCAATTTCACGGATTGCCTGGCTGTTAACAACGGAGTTACTGGGATTGTGATAAATAAAAAAAACAAAAGGAATTCATTAAATTCAAACAATGATAACGCAAGGAAAAATTTAAATAAAAAAAACAAAAAGCATTATCAAAGTACAAATTTCAACAATTCATATAGCAGTAAAAGAAACAGGAATGATATTAAAGTAATATCAACAAATATAACTAAAGATCAGCCCTCTAATAATGATAAAACTCAATATAGTAAATATATCGCATTTAATAAACAAAAAAAAATAAAAAAAGATAAAAAATTTAATTTTAGTTTATTTGATAATAAAGATAAATCAAATTACGATAACAATAGCAAAGATAAAAATAAAAATTATAATAGGCTAGATAATAATTCTGTTAAAAAAGACAATCAAGCTACCATCTCTAAAACTCCACGAACAATAATACCTTATATTGTTAAAACTTTAAAAAAAGAAATATGTTCAAAATGCAATAAACTTATCAATGATATGCCGAATTCTATATATAATCAATCATTGGATGAATATTATCATTTTGATTGTGTATTAAGAGATATAAGATTAAAAAATGTCATTAAAAATAATCAAAAACTTGTTTATACTGGCAGTGGTAATTTTGCTATTATTGAAGATGTTATAGAAAACGGCAGAAAAAAATTTGTAATCAAAAAAAACATTCCTTATATTGAAAAAAAAGCCCAATAATCTGTCATTTCATCGTAAAAAAGTATGTTAAGAAATTTTTAAAAATCCACAATAAATATGTTCAATTTAGCTATTTTTTGATATACCAACAATTGATATAAATCATACATTATAAGGTTAAAATGAAATATTTTTATATAGAAACTTACGGTTGCCAGATGAATAAGGCAGATTCTGCCGGAATAATAAATGATCTTACTCAAAATGGATTTATAGAAGTCAATGATAACACAAAAGCTGAACTAATTATAATAAATACTTGCTCTGTAAGAATTACCGCAGAATCAAGGATTTGGGGGCGGCTGGGGTATTATAAAGGTTTAAAAAATAAATATGACCAGACTATCGTAATAGTCGGCTGTATGGCTCAAAGATTAGGTGAAAATTTTTTTGAGTATGATAATACTCCTGATATAATAATAGGTACTTTTTTTAAAAATCAAATATCCGAAATTCTTAAAAGTCATAAAAAAGGTGATAAAAAAGCATATACAAAAGTTACCGATTTCGAATTCAGCGGATCTTATCCAGATCCTACCAATCCCCAAAAAGCATTTGTAACAATAAGTCATGGATGTAATAATTATTGTTCATACTGTATAGTCCCGTATCTTCGCGGCATGGAAAGATCAAGACCTTCTAAAGAAATAATTGATGATATTAATAATCTCGTTTCCAGTGGTGTTATTCAGGTAACCCTACTTGGTCAAAATGTTAATTCTTATGGATTGGATAGAAACGATATTTCATTCCCAAAACTTTTAAAAATGATCGCAAAGGAAACTGATATAAAATGGATAAAATATTTATCAAGTCATCCCAAGGACTTTAATGATGAATTAATTGAAGTTGTAGCTGAAGAGGATAAGATATGCAACTGGCTGCATCTTGCAGTGCAATCTGGTTCGAATAAAATATTGTCATTGATGAACCGAAACTATAAAATAGAAGATTATATTAATAAAATTAATAAATTGAAAAAATTAATACCGAATATAAATTTAACAACGGATATAATTGTAGGATTCCCAGAAGAATCTGAAGAGGATTTTAATGATACTGTAAAATTGATAAAGGAAGTTGAGTTTGATGATGCATTTATGTATAAGTATAATGTCAGGGAATCTACCCTTGCAGAAAACAAATTCTCTGATAATATATCAGATGAAATTAAAACAAAAAGACTTATGGAAATTATTAAGATACAAAAAGACATAGGGAAAACAAAAAAAAAGAGAAGAATTGGATCTGTATTCAATGTGATAGCTGAAAAATGGAGTAAAAAATCTGATAATGAGATACTTGGATTGACAAAAGAAGATTTGATGATAATATTCAAAGGTGATATTAATGATTTTAGAGGTATCATCGATATAAAAGCAGTTAATTTGCGAGGTAATACATTATTTGGTGAAAAGATAAAATGAAAAATAAACTTTTTATTTTAGTATATCTACTAATCCTTTTTTATTCTTTTTCAGAGGATCAAGGGTTAATGTATTTTAAAAAAGCACTAGAGTTAGAAAAAGAATATGATTATCATACAGCTTCAAAGTATTATTATGAATCATATAAAATAAATAAAGATGAAAAAATATTATTAAAATCGGCAAGAATTAATGAAAATATTGATGAATCAGCAAAGTTGTATGATGAATTTATAAAAACTTTCCCATCTTCAAGATTCAGGTTACTTTCAAGGTTTGAACTTGCAAATCTCTATTTGATGAACAATCTTTATGATAAAGCATTAATAGAGTATGACAAATTAATAAAACTTGCCAAAGGTACAATTTATTTTGATAAATCAGTAATTAAAATTGCTGGTATATATTTTATTCAAAATGATTATAAGAATGTTATTGATTTTTTATTTAAAAATTTAAACGAATTAAACGATTATGATGCAATAGCTAATGTCAATTATCTCTTTGGTAAAGTGTATTTAAAGCAGAATAATTTTGATGAAGCCGAACATTATTTTTTAATTGTAGTAGGTAGTTTTCCTGATTCAACAAAAGGAGCTATTTCATTATTTGAATTAATTAATATATATATTCTTAAAAATAATTTTAATAAAGCATTAAAAGCTTATAACATTCTCAGTGAAATGTATTCTGATTCATTTGAAAAAATAGAAGCGGATAAAATTATTGAAAAACATAAAGATAAATTCAAAAATATAAAACCAGCAGAAATTAATCCTATAAGCGATGAATCCCCCATCACAAATTATGCAAACAATCAGAGAATAAAGAATGATCTTAAACTTTCTTTAAAAATTGATACTTATAAAATTGATGAATCTATAAATAAAAGTGATACAAATGACAGTGGTTTTTATATTCAATTAGCATATTTATCAAATGAAGAAAATGCAAAAAAAACTATCGAGGATCTTAAAAAAAATGGTATAAAAGATGCCTTCTATTCTCAAACAAAATCTTCAAATAGCAATAAAATATTATATAGAGTTTTAATAGGTCCTTATGATAATAAAGAAAAAGCAAATATACGACTCATAGAACTAAAAGAAAAAAATATTGAAGCGATAATTTTGGAGTTAAAAAAAGAATATGAGTGATATAAATAATATTACACCCATGATGAAGCAGTATAAAGATATAAAAGAAACTCAAAAGGATGCTTTTTTGTTTTTTAGATGTGGTGATTTTTATGAGATGTTTTATGACGATGCCATTAAGGCTTCTTCAATACTAGATATTACATTGACAAAAAGAAACGATGTACCTATGTGTGGTGTACCATATCACTCTGTCGATGTCTACATTGCTAAGATGATTAAAGCTGGTAAGAAAATTGCTATCTGTGAACAGGTTGAGGATCCAAAAATTGCAAAGGTTGTTGTAAAGAGGGAAATTAAGGAGATTATCACACCCGGTACTTTGATTGAAGAAAAATTGCTTGCCAATAAATCAAATAATTTTTTGCTAGCCTTGAATAAAAAAGGATTATATATAGAGATTTGTTATCTTGATCTATCAACTGGTGACTTTGAAATCAATGAGATCGAATATACAGCCGATCTTTCTCAATTAAAAGGTGAAATGCTAAGGATCAATCCTCGTGAAATTATAATCCCAGAAGATATCTGGATAAATGATAAAAATATAAGAGAACTTTTTGAAGAGTATGAAGATATTTTAATAAACAGATATCCTGACTGGTATTTTAATTCTAAAGAAAACAAAACAATTGTCTTAAATCATTTTAAAATTAAAGATTTAACTGAAATCAATATTATTAATCCAAAGACCGATCTAACCACAATTGGTGTTTTATTAACTTATGTAAAAGAAAATTCTAATTCGATGTTGGATCATATTGGTAGCATTACTTATCATAGTAGCACTGATATAATGACTCTCGATGAGACTACAATTAAAAATCTAGAGCTTTTGAGCAATATGAGGGACGGCTCTTCTGTCGATACTTTAATCGAAGTACTGGATGATACTATAACATCAATGGGTGGAAGGTTGCTTAAAAAATGGATTATAGAACCTTTGATCAATCTAGAAAAAATCAATCAGAGACAAGTTATGGTTGATTTTTTTTATCATAACCAGCATATATTAAATCAATTGCGACAATTATTAAAAGGCGTCATGGATATTGAGAGGCTTTCAAGTCGTATTGTAATGAATAAAGCTACTCCAAAAGATTTAATAAGTATAAAGAATTCTTTAACTTCTTGCAATATGATAAAATCTCTGTTGATCGATATTAAAGTTTTAGATGAATTAGTATCAAGCATTGCAACACTTGATGGTCTTATAGAGTATATAAATAAGGCTATTTTGGAAGAACCTTCGAGTCTTATAAATGAAGGGCATATAGTAAAAGATGGATACATAAAAGAGCTTGATGATTTAAAATTGTTGAGTTTAAAAAGCAAAGAATACATAGCTAGCATAGAAAACAGAGAAAAGGAAAAATTTAATATTTCAAGCCTGCGGATTAAATATAATAAGATACTAGGATATTTTTTTGAAGTATCAAAACTCCAGTCAAAAAACCTCGATACTTCATATATCTTGAGACAATCACTTGTCAATACAAATCGATATACTACAAGTGAATTAAGCGAATATGAGTCAAAGGTTATTACAGCAAGAGAGAAGATAAATGAAATTGAAGAAGAAGTTTTTTATGATGTAAAAGATAAAGTACTCGATAAAATAAAAATCATCCAGGAAAATGCAAAGATTATAGCAATTTTAGATGTAGTAAGCTCATTTGCATATGTATCTATACATAACCATTATATAAAACCAGAACTTGATAAAAATAATAAAATTTTAATTAAAGAGGGGCGTCATCCTGTTGTTGAAAAAAAAATGGATTCAGGCAATTTCATTCCCAATGATCTTGATATCGATAACGACAATGATTATATGCTTATTATAACAGGACCAAATATGTCAGGCAAATCAACTTATTTACGCCAGAATGCATTGATTGTTTTTATGGCGCAAATTGGCTGCTTTGTCCCAGCAAGTTTCGCCCATATAGGTATTGTAGACAGGATATTTACCCGAATCGGTACAAGTGATAATCTTGCTAGAGGTCAATCTACGTTTTTAGTAGAAATGACGGAAACTGCAAACATTCTGAAAAATGCGACATCAAAAAGTCTTATAATTATGGATGAAATTGGCAGAGGTACAAGTACTTATGATGGCTTATCTATAGCATGGGCGGTATTAGAATATATCCATAATAAAAAAGTACTTGGAGCGAAAACGCTTTTTGCAACTCATTATCATGAACTTACAAGCCTGGAGAATAAAAAAGGTATTAAAAATTTATCAATTGCAATTTCTGAAGAAAATGACAGAATTACATTCCTCCATAAAATAGTAGAAGGCGCATCAGCTAAAAGTTATGGAATTCATGTTGCCGAGCTTGCAGGAATGCCTGAAGAGTTAATCTTATACGCAGAAGGTTTACTAAATAAACTTGAAAAAAATAAAAATACAGAAAAGATTGATGCTATCTTAAAAAATAGTCAACTAGAGCTATTTAATACTGATGAAATTAAAGAAAAAAAGATCAAAAATGATATTCTTGATAAAATAATATATTTAAATCTTAATAAAATAACACCTATAGATGCTTTAAATATAATAAATGATATACAAAAACAGATTTTAAAAAAATGATTACTCGATTTTTAATATTTATATGACGATATTTTATAAAATAGGTTTTAATTATGAAAAAAAAATTATTTTTATTTATTTTAATTATACTATCTTTTAATATCTTCTCGGAAGATATTTTTAATGAATTAAACTACGAACAATTGTCTACAGATCCAATAACATGGACACCAGAAGCAGGCGTTTATAGTGACGATATCATTTTAACAGTAAAATGTGATTATGGCAAAATATATTATCTTATAAATTCTGATTTCAGTAAAATGGAGCCTTTAGAATACAATAAGAAAATAATTCTCAATGAAATTCCCGGTGGGATTGCTGATTATAATGTGACAGTAATTATAGAGAAACAAGATGGTACTCTTGAATTCTATTCAAGAAAATACCGAATTGATAAAACAAAAAAAATTGAAAAGAAAGAAGTAACCGAAGAAAAAGAATATATAAACAAAAATGTTTATTACAAAGATGATTCAATAAATATCGATTTTAAATTTCCGGTAAATAATTATGATGTTTCGTATAGCATTCGTGAATTTATTGTACCCAAAGATATAAATAATAATTTAACTAACAAAAAAACTATAACATTATTAAAATCAAATAATCAAGAAGCCTTATATCTTGTCAGTTTAAATTATATAAAAAATAATAAAATATATTCTGAAATACTTAAATTTTCATTTTATCAAGGGGTAGTTTATCCTCCAAGTTTTGGATCATTATACTGGGGACAAATATACAAACAGGGTTATAAAATTAAAATAAAACCAGATAAACCAGAGGATAAAATATACTACTGGATAAACGAATGGGATAAAGAAAATTTAATAACAGGTCCGCCAGATCAAAACAATAAAGAAAAATGGGTTTTATACAAAGAACCTATAGAATTATCATCAAAATACGGTAAGGAAGGCATTACAGGTATTGCAGCGTATTCCGAAGGTACAAACGGCAATATATCAACCATTGCTGGACCATTTTATTTTAAGATTAATGGCGTGAATAATACTATCGAACAAGTTTTTATAAATGAAAATAAATATGAAAATCTAGATAAAAAAATATATCTAAATGGTAAATTATATAATGCGAATGATGAACCCATATCGGGCAATGCCGAAATAAAATTTGAAAATTTTAATAAAGACGATAGATTTTATTTTACATATAGCAACAATAATTCTTCAGGTAAATCGGAGTTATTACCATGTACTGAAAGCTATAATTTCAAGAATAATGATGCAAGTCCTTCAATTTTCGATATTTACTTAGCCAATGGAAATAAAATTGCATCATTTATCTTGTATCCTCAAAAAATGACTCTGCCGGTTTTTAAAAAATATAATTCAAATTATATTGATTTATCAGGAGATACAACTATTGAAAGCTATATGCCGGAATATCTGGTAAGATATGATTATACTCTGGATGAAAATAAAAGCATAGAGATTACCAAAGAATCTCCAATATTTAATGGTACATTAAAAATAGCAACCGAGGATTTAAAGAAAACCTTAATTAAAGTAAAATTCAAATCATTTGATAAAGATGGTAAAGCAATCGATGAATCGGATTATTACTATTTTAATATTGATAAGGAAAAACCCGACAAAGATGTAACTATAGATGGAGTAGATATAAAAAAAGATCATAATGATAAACTAGCAGTACGATTAATACCTCCGGATGATAATTTTAAAGTTTATTACAGAACTTCACCTGAAAGCGAATGGATTTTGTATACTTCACCTCTTATTTTTGAGCCGCCTTTAAACGGGAAATATATAGTAAAAATTTATACCAAATCTCAGGATGAAGTAGGTAATGAAAGAGAAAATACTGTACCTTTTGATATAAAATTTGATACCAGAGGAATATTTGTAGATTATGATTATAAATACAACGGCAATGGTACTGAAACAAGTCCCTGTAATTCATTAGAAAAAGCCGTTAAACTAGCAAAAACAAAAAATATTAAATTCATATATTTAAAGTCGAAAGAAATAAGTGTTTCAGAGTCTTTTGAAATAACTTCAGATATTATTATTCAGCCGTATAACAGCTCTGCAAGATCAAAAATAAATTTAACATCAAAATCCGTGTGGAGAAAAAGCCATATATGGTTTGATGTTAAAAATAAGGGTTATCTTGAGATTCGCAATTTAGATTTTAATATCGAATCGGGAGGCATATTTGCAAACAGTCTTGGTTGTAAAATAAAAATTTATAATTCTAATTTGAATTATAGAAGCAATGACGAGTTTAACTTTATAAGTAACTTGAACGGTAAAATCGGCTTAAATAATATATCGATCAATATGGAATTACCATCAGCAAATTTTAGCTTTTTAAAATCAAATAACGGCTTTAATATATTAAAAAATATTACAATGAATATTAATTCAAATAATTCAAAATTATTTTACATAGATAATTCAAAACTTTTTGAATTATCTAATGCCAATATAACAGCTTTAGTAAATGATTCATCTTTATTTGCCGATATAAAAAAATCAAACGTAACATTTAAGAATATTATATTCTCACAGAAAGGCAATTATAAAAACATATATTTATATAATCTTTCAAACAGTGAAATTTATCTTGAACAGTCTGATTTTATTTTAGAAGGAGTAAAGCCTTTTGAGATTAAATTATTCAATCAGATGAATTCAAACAGTAAAATAATCCAGTCATTATTTAAAGTAAATAATGCAGTAACTGTAATCGGATTTACGGCATTTGGCGGCAGTATAGTTTGTGATAGAAGTATACTTGAAATGAGTAATATTCTGGATTATATCTATAATTTTAGGATTGAAAATACAAGTTTAAAATTTAATTCATCGGTTATAAAAAATGATAATTGTTTTAACTCGATTAATTTTTCTCTGAAGAATTCAAGTTACGAGGGAGCCAATAACTCTATTTTTACACTTGACAATCAGGGCAGGGCATTTAACTTCTGGATTACTGATTCTGCACAATTAATAACTGTTAATAGCGTTTATTATTTTAAAAATACAAATAAAAATAATGCCTTTATATACTTTAATAACAATAACTACGATCTGTTAAAGCCCGTCTGGTTTTCCAACATAATTTCTGCTGATACTATTCTTCTGGAAAATCTTGATAAAAAAGACGGTAATTCGATGTTACTCGATTTTAATGAAAAAAATATTTATTTTAACTTTACAGATGAATTTGATTTTACAAAGAATGATTTCTTTATACCTGTAAAAGACTCACCTTTGTTGCAAACTGGCATTACCGAATATAACTCACCGATACAAATCCCTAAATATGATTTTAAGGGCAATCTAAGAACTGTTTCAGGCTATGGCATTGATATAGGAGCAGTACAAATTTCTGGAAATTAAAAGCTTGGCTTTGAGCTTATTATATCTCTCGGTTTAGCGCCTTTTTGAGGACCAACGATTCCCATTTTTTCCATTTCTTCAACCATTCGAGCCGCTCTGTTATAACCTATTCCAAGTCTTCTTTGTAAATATGATGCCGATGCTTTTTGAGTTTCATAGACTATGTCTATTGCCTGCTGGAATAGTGGATCTATTTCGTCAGAATTTTCATAATTTTTTTCTTCCTCTTCGTTTTCAAGAATAAACTCTTTGATGTCTACATATTCAGGATCTCTTATACTTTTCCAATGGGCGGCAATAAGGTCAACTTCTTCTTTTGTTAGGAATGCACCTTGAAGTCTAATAGGGAAGGGATGGGTAGGGCTAAGGTAAAGCATGTCACCCTGTCCTAGTAATTTCTCTGCACCTTTTTGATCAAGTATTATCCTTGAATCCTGCAATGATATAACCTGAAAAGCGATTCTTGCTGGAATATTAGCCTTAATAAGCCCGGTAATTACGTCTATTGAAGGTCTTTGCGTTGCAAGAACTAAATGAATACCTACGGCTCTTGCTTTGGCAGCAAGACGTGCGAATAATATTTCTGCTTCTTTGCCTGAAGTGCTCATTAAATCTGCAAATTCATCGACAATTGTTACAATAAACGGAAGGTCTTCACTGTCCGATTTTTTTTTCTTTTTTAACTTTTGATATTCAACAATATCCCTTGCTCCCATTTGATCGAGTAATGAATATCTTCTTTCCATTTCAAATAACAAGTATTTTAATGCTATTATTGCATCTTTAGGATCAGTAATTACTGGTGTTAATAAATGCGGGATATTATTATACGGCTTTAGCTCTACGATTTTTGGATCGATTAATATCAATTTAACATTTTCAGGGTTTCTGGAGAATAATATTGATGATATTATACAATTTACACATACCGATTTTCCTGCACCTGTTGCACCTGCTATTAGGATATGAGGCATTTTAAATAAATCTATAACGATCATATTGCCGTATATATCTTTCCCCAATCCAATAGGCAAATGATGATGACTTTCTGTAAAATTCTCATTGTTAACCAATTCTTTAAAATTAACTAAAATTCTTTTTCGATTTGGTACTTCGATACCCACGACTTTTTCTCCCGGTATAGGGGCCAGTATCCTAATAGACTTTGCTGCAAGTCTTAAGGCTAGATTGTTTGACAAACTTTCAATCCGCTGCAATTTTATCCCAGGTGCAGGTATCAATTTATAGAGAGTAACAACAGGTCCGTGTATTATCTCTGATACGCTGGCTTCTATGCCGAATTCACTTAGAGTTTGTTCAAGTATCAATGCTGATTCTTTATGTTCCATTTTTAAAATATTTGGATTTATATTTTCATCGTTACTAAAGAGAATATGCGATTCTGGAAGCTGATTCTTTAAATTTGCTTCATTTGATTTCTTATTATTTTCAATACTTTTAGTATTAATTTTTTCATTTATATATTTTAAATTACTTTTATCAGATAAAATTTTATTATTATCTTCCTTCTCTTCAATTATTTCAAGATCGTCAAAATATAAATTGTCACTGCCGCTATTTTTATTAGAATTATCTAATTCGATTTTACTATTAGCGTCATTTAATAACTTAATTTCGGATTTACTCTTTTTATTTTGCCAGCTTAAAGGCCAATTTTCTTTAAGTTTTTCATAATAATCAAAATTATCATTATTGAGATCTTCTTTGATACCAGATTTGCTAAATGTGTCTACCTCCTGGTATTCATCATGAGTATCTGTAGAGTCAATCAGTTTATATTTAATTTTTTTTGCATGAGGTTCAGCAATAGGTATTTCAATCTTTTTATCACTACTTTCAAAAATAACTTTTGAAAGCCAATTTGGTTTATTTATATTTCGCTTTTTGAGATCTTTTTTAAAATGGGATTTTTTTGTTGTATATTTTTTTCGATTAACTTCATTATTATTTCTATCTTTATGAATAATATTTAAAGCACAAATCACAGGCGTTGATATAATTTTAACAATAGTATTTTTAATAGGAAATAATAATAAAAATATAGATAATAATAGCCAGAAGAAAGTAAACATAAAATAAAATGGGAAACCTAAAGATAATACAATGTCGGCAAAATTTAGCCCAACAAAGCCACCAGATAGATTATTAATCTTAAAAATTTCGGTAAACATTGGAAGAAATAAAGTCAATAACAAATAACCAAATATAACAAAAATTTTATTTAAAAATGAAATCTTTATTATTAAAAATAATCCAAGAACAAAAATAAAAGATAAAGCTATATAGGAAAAATTTCCAAAGTAATTGGTAATAAAATGACTGAAAGATGAGGAAAGAAGATTAAATATTTTACTTGAATTATGATTATAATCTATTAATAATGCCGTAAAAAATATTGAGAGCGTTATTAAAAAAATACTGATAAAGGTCTTTATTTTAATTTTCATTATAAACGCCTTTTTAATATAATAATATTTTATGATTTAAAATTATATATCCTCAAAAATTTATTCATTGAAGAATTTTACAAAAGTAACATTATAATTATCGGTAAAATTACAATTCTTTATTAGAGACATTCAATACTGCCAAAATACACATTTATACCTAAAAATATTCCTTGCCCATAGTTTAATTAATTTATTAAAATTTCATAAATTAATCAAACTTAAGGACTGAAAAAATATATTTTTTTTGCACCAATAACTAAAACAATGATAAAAAAATAATTAATTAAACCATTACAATTATACTTTTGACTGAATGATCGGTACTTTTTAAGTGAGAGATTTAAATAATTTTAAGTATATTTGTCAGAAACTAATTGGATTTAAAAATATCTTTTATATTTTTAAAATTTAATTTTAAGGATAATGCTTTTTCTTTTATTATTTCTTCTGATTTTTGGACAGTTCTTTTATATTCTTCATCTTCTAGAAGATATTTATATATATAATAACTTTTCATAACCTTGACAATATAGTATCTTGTTTCATAAATAGGGATTAATTCATACATTAATTCTTCAGGTTTATTGCGATAGGCTTTATACCATCGCTGAGTTTTGCCATGCCCAGCATTATAGCTGGAAAGTACTAATTCGATTTTATCAAAGTATTTATTTAAAAATTTTAAATAATATATCCCCATCCTTATATTGTCTTTAGGATTATAAAGATCATAATTGGTTATACCAAGTTTTTTTGCAATAAATCTTCCTGTAGGGGGGATTATTTGCATAAGACCTATTGCATGTTGATGAGACACAATACTTTTATTAAAATAACTTTCTTCACGCATTACGGCGAACGCCAGTGCTGGATCAATGTTAAATTCTTTGCTATATTGCAGTATGTACTCTTTATAATGCATAGGGTAATATTTTTTGACAAGCTCCAGATTGTCTGCTTTATAAAAATTATTACCATATAAATTTGTTAATATATCATCTGCTGATTTTAATGCATTATAATAATTTTCTTTGCTTATATAATATTGATGATACAGATTACTTATCGCTGCTTTATCTCTAGCAGGTACATCATTTAAGGAAATCTTTTTAGCTTCCTCTATAAAATCTAACTCAAGAAGATATTTTATTTTTTTATATTTGCTTAATCCTATAGCAGTCATTTCTTTTTCGGTAGGTATTGTTACAGGATTTTTTGTATTAAATTTAAAATTTATTCCTTTATTTAATCTTAAAGCTCCATAGGATAGAGGATGTTCTTTTGTTAAAATATCTTTCCACTTTAATTTATTATCATCATCCATTAAATATAATTTATATATAAGCTGGCTTTTTTGCAGAGGATCAATATTGTCGTTATTTTCAATTTTTGTAAAGTATTTAAGATATTCCTTGCCTTTATTATTTACCAATGTATATCGCATCAAATTGTTAAAGAGCAATTTTGATTTATAATTTGTAGGATAATCGTTAAAAAAATCTACAACTTTTTCTATCCATTTTTCAGTATAACTTCGCGTATTGTAAAGCTGATAGTATCGTATATTATAATTCATATCACTTTTTGATGTAAAATCATTTGCAATGCTATTTAATAAACTTATTCCTAATTTATAACTTCCAAAATATATGGCATCAATCGCATAATAGTATGTCAACAGTTTATTTTTTTGATAATATTTCGATATTGTCTGATAAAAATACTTTTTTAAGCCCATACTCTGTGCTAATTTTTTTACGATTTCAATTTTTTCATTTGAAGTGTCATTGAAATTTTTTAAGTAATAGTCAATGTAAATTGACAGATTATCCTTAGAATACTGATTAGAGTAATAAACGCATCCTAAAAAATAATCTTTTGGATTCCAATTAAGAATATCTTTAAAAAGGATATATATATTTTTATCTTTGCTTTCATATAATTTTGTCTGAACTATAAAATTATCAATCTTATCTTTATTTTCCTGATTAGATAAAATTTCTTTGTAGTTATCTTTTATAAGCAGATATAGAATATTTAAATATTCTACTTTGTTTGGTATATTATTAATATTAACAATTTTAACAGAATTAGCATAATCAAGAAGTAAATCTTGATTTATTGATTTTATATATTTTTCATTACGTCGAATGAATTGTTTTAATAAATCAAAAGATCTATTTTTTATAAGCATATTTATGTAAAGAATTAAGGCATCATCTCTAAATATATTTTCTATTTTAATAGCGCCTAATAGCAAATTCTCACTTATTTCATTATAATCATATTTGTTGTATAACAATTTTGCAATTAAATAAAGATAATTAGGATCTGATATTTTTACCTCATTGAAATTATTTATCCTGTATTTTCTTAAAATCTGTCTATAGTTATTTCTATTAGAGGCAAGAATATCTTTTATTATTTCATCTTTTGAATAATTATTATTTTTACATCCAAAAATTATTATTAAAAGAATTATTAAAAATGTTGTCTTATTTTTCAACGGAAGTCCCATCTTTTTAAATTTGATTTAGGCGGAATAATAATATAAGTTCCAGCAAAAATCAATCTAGGATTTTTTATATTATTTGCTTCAGCCAATGCGGGATAATACCATGGATCATTATAATATTTTTTACAAATATTCCACAAATTATCACCCCATCTTACATAATATTTCTCACCCTCACTGCTTTTTTTACCAATTATTTCTTCTTTTTTTGTATTATCCTCTTTTTTAATTATTGTGTCTTCTTTTTTCACAACTTCTTTCTTTTCAATTTTTGGCCTATTAAAAATGGAGCCTATTATATTAAATTTATTATTTAAAAACCAGCCACCAAAAATTAACAGCCCTACTAATACTGCTATTAAGCAAGCAATAATCGCTATTTTTAATATATTAAATAAATTTGTGTAATCCTTCTCATCGGTTGCTATTTTGGTAGGCTTTCCACTAGTTTTTTTAAGCTCAGCGTCGCTGATTGTATCCGGCAATATAGTCTTTTTTTTGGAATGTTCTATTTTAATTTCACTCAATTCATCTGATTCTGTATCCCATGCCTTAGCATATAATATACCGTTTTCGTCTAGTCGAAGGTTAACTTCAATTGCTGGCTCGCCTTTAACAGTTTCTCTGTCAATTTTAATAATCAGCTTTCCTAGATATTCATTATGAATGCATTTATCACTTGATCCTTCATAAAGCTCTATTATGGCTTTTTTTTGATTATTCCTAACTGTTGTTAAAACTAATTTTTTTGCTTTAATTTCATCAGACTTTAAAACAGGTACAAATTTATCATTATATAATTTTATGCCAATATTTTTTGTTCCAGACAAAGTTTTACTCCAATTTTATTATAACATATTTTAAATTTTATTCAAATATTATTATTAATATCGATTTAAAATAAATTTTATTTAAGTTTATTTAAAATTTTTATATACTTAAGGAATAATATATAAGCATTTTACCGATAAAAATACTAGGATTAGGTAAATGGATTTTTTATATGTAATTGTGATCTGGCTTATATTATTCACCATATTTATATTTATATTTTCAGTAATAGTTACAAGAAGAAAAAAAATAAAAATTAAAAAACAATTAAAATCTATCTCAAATGAAAGCAAACTAATTGCCATAGATGAATTGAGAAGGCTGGTAAAAAAAGATCCATACAATCTTGAAGTAAGATTGAAGTTATCTGAATTGCTAGTTGAAAATAAATCATATCTTCCTGCGATAAAAGAATATTTAATGATCTTGGACAGGTTTCAAAATCTTGAAAAGGAAGACGAAATTAAAGTATTAAATAAAATAGGTGAAGTCTATATAAAATTAGGTAATCTTGAAGATGCCAGAAAGTATTTTTTAATAAGTAAATCAAAAGATGACATAAATTATGAGACTAATTTGAATCTAGCTGATATAGAGATGAAAGAAAATAACTTTGAAAAAGCAGAATTTTTTTACAATCTGGCTTTTAAAATAGAACCTGAAAATCTCGATTTATTAAAACCTTTTGGTATTTGCAATTATAAAATGAATAAATTTAAAAGTGCTGCTGAGAAATTCTTAAAATATATAAAAGAAAAAAAAGTAGAAGATATTGAAGTTTTATATTATTTGGGATATTCATTTTATAACTTAAATAAATATGATGATGCAAAAAAGTTTTTTACTAAATTAAAATCTAATTCTCAATATGCGGCTGAAGCATTTTTTATAATAGGCAAAATTCATAAAGAACAAAATTTATATGTAAAGGCTATTGAAGAATTTGAAAATGCATTGGTAACCGGTCAGTACAAAGAGCCGGAGAAACTGGTAGAAATTTATTATTTACTTGCCGATTGTTATTTTCAATCTCATAATATTCATAAAGCTGTCGAATTATGGAATAAAATTAATTCTATAAATTCTGAATATAAAGATGTACGTGAAAAACTTCAAAATTATTCAATAATTGATAAAAATCAACTTTTAGAAATGTATCTTGTTGGTTCTGTGAATCAGTTTATAAATATATGTAAATTTGTTGCTAAATATTACATCATGCATTTTGCCACTTTAAGAGGAAACATAAAATTTCTTGAAACAAAAACAACTCAGGAAGGCAGTCTTGAAATGCTGGTGGAAGTAACAAGTGGCAATTTTTTAGAATTAAGTTTTTTTGTATTTATGAGATCTGCCACCACAGTAGGCGATATGGCCATGAGACATCTGTATAACAGATTAAAAGAACAAAAAGCAGATAAAGGAATATGTATTACAGCTGGTTCATTTAGTGAATCGGCTAAAGAATTTGTTGAATCTAGAATGCTTAAAATTATTGAAAGAGAAAAACTAATCGATATGCTTGAGAAAATAAGCAAAAATTTAAAAGTAAAAGAATAATATATTACTTTTTATTAATTTTATATAAATATATCGATAAATTGGTAATATCTGATGGACTCACTCCGCTAATTCTGGCTGCCTGTCCCAGAGAAAGAGGTTTTACTTTTTTTAGCTTTTCTCTACTTTCACTTGATAAAGCTTTGATATCATCATAATTTATTTCTTCAGGAATTATCTGATCTTCATATTTTTTTTGTTTTAAAATATCGCGTTCCTGTCTTTTAATATAACCTTCATATTTGATATCTATCGCTGCTTTTAAAAAATGTTCTTTATTATAATCTTTAAAATGCTTTTTAAAAATATTATATGCCTTTAAAAAATCTACTTCCGGATTTTTCAAAAATTTAATCCAGTCTGTGCCTTTTTTAATATCAATTATATTCGCATCGATTATATCCTGTTCTGTTAATTTTGTATTTGATAATTTAACAATAAGATCTTTAATAGTATTTTCTTTTTTATTATAAAAATCTATTTTTTCCTTTGAAATCAAACCATATTCAAGCGAATATTTAGTTAACCGTGAATCAGCATTGTCATTTCTTAACTGAAGTCTATACTCTGCTCGTGAGGTAAACATCCTGTATGGTTCAGTTGCACCTTCGGTAACAAGATCATCGATTAATACTCCTATATATGCTTCATCTCTGGACAATATCAACGGTTTAAATTTGTCCACAAAACAACAGGCATTAATACCGGCAATTAATCCTTGACATGCAGCTTCTTCATAACCGCTTGTGCCATTTGTCTGTCCTGCGATAAATAACCCTTTAATTAATTTTGTTTCTAAAGTAGGCTTTAATTGAATAGGGTTTAAATAATCATATTCAACAGCATAGGCAGGTCTTATAATCTTGATATCTTCAAAACCTTTAATTGTCTTTAAATATCCTTCCTGTACGTCTTCAGGAAGACTCGATGAAAGACCATTTAAATATATCTCATCGGTAAAAAGACCTTCAGGCTCAACAAAAACCTGGTGTCTATCCTTATCAGGGAATCTTCTCACTTTATCTTCAATCGAAGGGCAATATCTGGGACCAACACCTTTGATTCTGCCAGAGAATAGAGGAGATCTGTGAAAATTTTTTGAAATAATCTCATGAGTTTTTTCATTGGTGTATGTCACATAACATGGAATATTAGGTCTTTTTATTTCATCAAAACTGTAATTTGTAAAACCAAACATAATTTCATCGCCAATCTGCATCTCCATTTTATTAAAATCAATGCTTGATTTCGCGACTCGTGGAGGAGTACCTGTTTTTAATCTACCAACATTAAAGCCTAATTTTTTAAGATTTTGAGAAAGTCCTATTGCAGATGGTTCGCTTAATCTGCCGTTTAATGCAGTAAATTCGCCTATATGAATTTTACCCTCCATAAAAGTCCCTGTTGTTAAAACAACGGCTTTGCCGCTTATCTTGTTACCTCTCTCCGTAATAACTCCAATAATAGTATTGTTTTCTGTTATTAAATCAACAACTGTATCAAGGAATATATCGAGATTTTTGATTCTTTCCAATGAAAGCTTCATTAAAGTCTGATATTCCATCTTGTCTGCCTGTGCTCTCATTGACTGTACTGCTGGTCCTTTTTTTGTATTTAAAAGTCTAAACTGTATCATAGTCTTATCGATTATTTCTCCCATCATACCGCCAAGTGCATCTATTTCCCTTACAATATGACCTTTTGCAATACCTCCGATTGATGGATTACAGCTCATTCTTGCAATTGTATCGGGATTCTGGGTTATTAATATAGTTTTAAAGCCTTTTTTAGCCGAGATAGCAGATGCTTCACAACCAGCATGACCGCCGCCAATAACTATAATGTCATAATCTCTTGTTATCAATCATAAATCCTTAAATAATTATTATAAAATAATTTTTTATTGTTTATTTTCCAACACAAAAATTTGAAAATATCTTATTCAATATTTCTTCAGTGGTGACTTCGCCTGTGATTTCACCGAGTTTATTCATGGATTCCCATAGTTCAAAAGAACTTAAATCAAGAAAACCTTTGTTGAGATTATCTATTGCTTTTTCCAGAAAATTTCTTGCCTGCTCAATCAAATGAGCGTGTCGTTCATTAGTCATTACAGGATCATCACTGTCTGTTACATTATCATTAATTAATAATTTAATAAATATACTATTAAATTCATCGAGTCCTATTTTATTTAAGGCGCTTAGAGATGAAACAAAAAAGTTAATATTTAGTTCATTCAAAAAATTATGAATATAATTTTTTAATTCATTGAGTTTATCTTCTTTAACCAGATCAATCTTGTTTATTACAACAATTAATTTGTCGCATTCTAAATCTTTTATATTTTTTTTATCATCAGTATGTAAACCTTGTTCTGCTGAAATTATGTATATTACAACATCTGAATTTTTTGATAATTGGATTGCTCTTAAAGTCCCCTCTTTTTCGATAGGATCATCGGTTTCCCTTAAGCCTGCTGTATCATAAATCCTAATTCCATAACCGGAAATATTTATCATCCCATCAAGAAAATCCCTTGTTGTACCGTGTATATCTGATACTATTGCCTTATCTTCATTAAGCAATAGATTAAATAGAGTTGATTTACCAGAATTGGTTTTTCCAAGTATAACAGCTTTGATCCCTTCTCTAAAATATCTACCTCTTTGAAATGATTTTAATAAAATATCAAACATATTTTTAATCTCATTAATCTTTTTAATAGAATTATCTATATCAAGACTCAAATCTTCTTCAGGGTAGTCAATATTAACCTCAATTTCTGCAATTATATCACTTAATAACTTTTTAATTTTATTGATTTCGCTTGATAACTTGCCTGACAATTGTCGTGAAGCTATTAATGCTGATTTTTTTGTTGAAGAATTAACTATATCCATAATAGATTCTGCTTCGGTTAAATCTATTTTGTCGTTTAAAAAAGCTCTTTTAGTAAATTCACCAGGCTCTGCCAATCTTGCACCTTTTTTAAACAACAATTTTAATATTAAAGATATTATTATTTCACTGCCATGACAATTTATTTCAAATGATTCTTCTCCCGTAAAACTGCTGTTTGATTTGAATGTTAAAATGATTACATTATCAATATAATTATCATCATCATAGATATCACCATAATAAATTTTATGAGTTTTGTAGTTTTCAATATTAGATTTTGGTTTAAATATTGTTTTTAATAAATTCCATGAATTTTTACCACTGACACGTATCACGGCTATAGCCGATGGTCCAGGAGGAGTAGATCTTGCACAGATTATATCTTCAAAATAATGTTTTTTACTCATAAATTATCTTTATTTTATAATAAATATTAAAGCATGTTTTAAAAAATAATAATATTATTGTCAAATTATATATTTTATTATTTTGTATAAAAATTGTAATATTTTAAATTTACTAAATTCAATATTTACTAA
>CAZHHK010000036.1:0-26600 GCA_964531405.1 uncultured Spirochaetales bacterium
TTTTATTATTTTTATCTAATCTTATTTTCTCAGAAAATATATATCAGTTATCATCCGATTTTAAAAAAATTATTGATATTGATGAAAACAACAAACAATTGATTGCCTCTGACTTTAATAAAATTACATACAACGAATATTTTTATTATTATTCACTTGCTTCTGAAGAATTAAATTTTTATGAAGATAATCTTAAATGGTTTAATGAAGTTGATAACAAAATAAACACTCAACTAAAAAGCATTTTTAAAACAGTTGATATAAAAAAACTTAAGAATGAAAAACAGAAAGAATTCGCTGAAAAACTCCTTATAATTATTCATGATAATATTTTAAAAAAATATTATTTTACAGCTGACAGGCTTTCTAATATTATCAATGGAGAATACAATTGTGTCAGCTCTTCAATTATATATTCGATATTCTTAAAAAAATATAATTTTAATCATAATGCTGTACAGACAACTGATCACGTTTTTATTAAAATTACATTTGATGACAAGGAAGTTATCGATGTGGAAACAACAAATAAATACGGATTCGATCCGGGTAAAAAAAAAGAAGTCATGGATGAATTCGGCAAAATAACAGGATTCACCTATGTACCTCAAAACAATTATTCAAACCGGACCGATATAGATTTAAAATCATTGATATTTGATGTTTATCATAATACTTTGAATTATTATTTTACTAAAAAGGATTACCTTCAATCATGCAAAGTAGCATATATAATATATGCCGCAGGAGTAAACAAAGGGAAGGATGACTTTAATACTGCATTCAACAATTTAATTGCAAATCTTGCAGAACAAAAGTTATTCAAGCAGGCTATTGATAATATTAATTCATATACTAATTTTATAGGTTACAACGAGAGACTCATAAACATAAAGTTTGAACTGATAAATAATCTGATTAATAACTGGAATGATGCAAGCGGTTATATTGCCATAAATGACTATCTGTTATCTGAAAACAAAATATCAGATGACAATAAAATCTATCTAAACTTTGTTAAGTCATATTTATACTTTATTTATAAGCTAACAACACTGGAAAATGGATCGTATTATAAAAATGCTTTTGATCTTATAAATAAATTTCTAACCGATAATCCTAATAACGATGAAATAATCGATTTTAGATTTAAGCTTTTAGGTAATTATATATATGAATGGAATGATTATGATAATTTTAATGATGTGAACAACTATATCTTATATCAGAATAATTTATTCGATTACCTTAAAGACGATAGTCAATTTGTAGACATCTATATTAACCTGATTTACAAACAAGCCGGTTTTTATGATAAAAATTTGAGATTTGCAGACTCTTATAATCTGATTAAATTTTTCAACAACAGATTCAGTAGTCCAAAGATAAAGAATATTTTTAACAATGTAATGCTTGATGAATTTAATTACTATAAAAAAAATAACAGACAATCAGATTATCTTTCAAGAGGCAATGAGCTTATAAATGAATTTTATCAGTTTGCAGAAACAATCAATAAAATTAAGATTTCATATATCACAGAATGGGTTTATTCTCTTTCGCATACCGGCAATTATATAAATGCTATATCGGAATACAAAAAGTTATACAATGAAAACAAAAATGATACTACGGTAAAAAACAACCTATTAAATTTATATGTGGATTATACAATCAAGCTCTACTATAACAAGGATACAGATAACATGATAAAATATTGCGATGAGGCATTGAGTATTTTCCCTGATAATCAAACTTTAAATAACAACTACCTTTCATTTTTACTGAATACAATTAATGAACAATCATCTAATGGTAATATAAAAAAAGCAAAAGAAATATTAAATATAGCAAAAAAGAGATTCCCTGAAAATCAAAAAGTTTTAAGTGCTGAAAAAAATCTTAAATAGATAGAATACTTTTAAGTATAGTTTAAATTTCAATTTAAAAATATGAACCTATAAATTTTTCCAATACATCATCAGAAAGCTCTACCGGATTGCCATCCATACTCGAACCTTTGGAAAGATTTACAATTTCACGAGGATCAACATTTTTTAAATTTAATGATTTGAAATTCTCAGGTATATCTAGCTTTCTGTTTAACTCACTGAGAGTATCTATCATTTTCACTATATCTTCGGATTTATCCTTATTAATCAAACATGCCACTTCTTTATATATATCGTGATCCTTATTATAATTTAACCTACAAATTCCAGGAAGTAAAATAGCACATATTAATCCATGAGGAATATTATATAATCCACCAATTCCAGAAGCAAAACCATGCACCGCTCCTAATCCAGAATTGGCAAGTGAAATTCCTGATACCAGACTTGAAGCAATCATTATTTCTCTTGCATTTAAATCATCAGGATTATTATAGGCTCCAATAACAGCATCTATTGCCCTTGGTAAAAAATATGAAGTATAAGACTTACAGATAATATTTGACTTTTTTGTTACCATTGATTCTATGAGTTGACAAATCGCATCCATTCCACCAAATGCCGTCTCTTTTTTGGGAAGAGATAAAGTTAGCTCAGGATCGACGATTATGAGCTTTGCCATCATCCTATCATCTCTGAATGATTTTTTATATTTTTTTTCATAAGAAGTAACAACAGCATTCTTTGTAGCTTCAGCGCCAGATCCTGCAGTTGTAGGGACAGCTATAAAAGGGATAGGATTATTTTTTATTGTATACCCCTTGCCAACCCCTTCAAGATAATTTTCAACTCCCTTTTCATTTACCACTAAAGCACAAACAGCCTTGCCTGTATCAATTACACTGCCGCCACCTATTGAAATCACGCTTTTAATATTTTTGCCGATAGCATAATCTGTTACTTTATCGATAATTTCTGGAGATGGCTCTGCACTGATCCCTTTATATTCAAAATACTCTATATTTGCTGAGTTTAAACTTTCAATAATAAGGTTATATTTTTCGTTATTCCTTAAAGAAAATCCACCTGTTATTATAAGCGGTTTTTCAAAATTACCTTTAATTATTTTCCCGATATCATTAATAATACCATTTTTAAATAATATTTTTTGTGGAAATAAAACTTGAAAATTCATAGTCCTCATTATTATAAATCATTGATTTTTAATTTGCTATTTGATCTGTATTAATATTATTAGATTTTTCAATAACATTTTTCATCCATGAATAAATTATTGACGTAAGTCGATTGGCATATTCATCCCTTATCATATGATCATCAGTTATATTAAAAGACACTCCTATTTCACCATGATCACTAAATATTCTTGTAGCTATACTAAGATCTATTTTAATAATAGATCTATTTAAATATAATTTAATCTGCAGATTATCCTTTAATTTAAAGAGTCTAATCTCTTCTTTATTTTTTAAAATTAAACCTATCCCATTCAAACTTAAATCTTTAATATACCCTTCAACAGGAGAATACAATTTATCAGTAAGATTTATAATCTCCGCTCTAAATTTATTTTGAATCAAATTTAACCTTAAAGACGATCTTAACATTTTCTGATTTTCTATAAACAACGGTTTAACGCAACTTAATATAGTATTATAAATTACTTTTTTATCTGTCAGACTTTTTTCAATATATGGTATCCCTTCTGACCTGAATATAAAAGATATATTGTCATCGATAAAACTCGTATGAACTACGCTTTTATCTGGCATATAGTTTTTAATAAACATTGCCATGTTTGCAGCAAAAGTATATAATTCTTCCTTTTTAACTCTATTTTTTAACAAAATATTTTCAAGATTATAAAAGAATGCAGTATTTTTGGTATTATTTTTAAATAAGGAGGGCAGCGTATCAATATTTCCATCTTTTTCGACAACTAGAATATCCCTCTTTAATAAATCAAGTTTTTCTTCTTCACCAAAAGTACTAGGTAATTCAACAAAATAGATAATTTTCGGAGCTATTTTTATTTCACCTAATGCATCTTTCAAGCAAAATCTCCTTATATTATTAATAAGTTATTATTATTGCAATCATTTTTAAATCAATATTACCCGTATTAATAATACTATGAGTTGCACCTCCTCCTGTTACAATGACATCTCCAGCAGTAATTTCTTTTTCTATCCCTTCATCTATTACTTTGCCATTCCCTTCAAGAATTATATAATACTCCGTCTCATTCTTATGCTCGTGCTCACCTATGCTTGCTTTAACAGGTATATTTATATACGATAAAAGTCGAGCATTCTTTAATTTTTCAGGTTGCACAATATGCGTAATAGTAATTTTCCCCATTCCACCGCGCATATTTTCTCTGATTTCCTGCTTCATTTCGTTTCGCTTTATTATCATTTATCTTTCTCCAATAAATTATACCCAATTTATCCCTTTACCATCTTCACATTTTTTACGATCAAAAACTATTTAGATAAATTATCCTTATCCCTTAAATACCAAAAAGGTAAGGGACAAAGGATGAATAAGTGGAATACTTTTTTTATATAATTAATTATATTGAATAATCTTATTTTTATCAATATAAAAAATTTATTTTGATTTATTTATTCTAAAAAACCATCCTCATATAAAAGTATCGGAGATACCCCTATTAATAATTTATCACCTTTAGAAATATTTTTAACCTTACCGGACAGATCTGCCATTTTTTTATACTTCCATTTATCTGGCATAACAAAATCAATTTTTAATTTAGATTTTAAATCATTGCTGTGCCAGATCATAACAGCCCTTGATTTGTCGTTTTTTTCCAATCTAGCTATCCAAATATTTCCTTTGGATTTTTTTAATGATTTTACCTTAGCTCCTATTAGCCATTTTTGCACCTCTCTAAATGATCTACCGATGTCATTTTCTTTTTTATAATCATTATCCATCATGCGGATTATATATTTATTATCCAATGAATAATACATAACACGTTCGACTCCATAAAACCACTGCACTACAGCCAACCTTGCAATGTTACCGTTTTGAAGATCAGGATCCGTGACTATCTTCATCCTATACCCACACTCTGTATCCCAAATCGGAATATCCGGAATTCCATTTTTCTTAGCATAAGATTGAATTCGTCTTATGGTTAAAATGGATTTTTCGGCAGTATCGGTCTTTGACCATATATAAAAATGAGTACCTATAATATCTATATAATCCTTACCGCCTTTTTTTAAGAATTCATCAAGCCATGGAATAAATGTCAAATAACCTGTTACCGGTGGAGAAATAATCATATTTTCATTGTCTATCTTTTTTAATATTTCGTAAGCCGTTTTAACAAGTTCAACCATTTTATCTATGCTACCTGTATAAAACATCAGCATATCTGGCTCATTCCAGATTTCCCAGTATTTGATTACACCTTTATATCTTTCTCCTAATGTCTTGACATATTCTTTCCAATCATTGATATCTTTAGGCTCTGATGCTGTTAATTCGGGTCCATATCCAGATTTGTCATAAGGTCGACTAGCAGCCCATCTTGGGCACAATCCTATATTAATTACAATTTCAACATCATTTTCTTTAGCATATTTGACCGCTTTATCGATCAAATCAAAATTAAATTTCCCTTTCTCAGGCTCTATTGTAGGCCAGCAAATACCAGTATCCCAAATTCTCCATGTTTTAAATGGTATCGATGGCCAAGGCTTATCTTTGCTTTTTAAAAATTTATTCATGTGCATACCAAAAAACACATCAGGGATATTTTTCACCTCATCAGCATACCCCATAAAAGAAAATAGAAATATAATTAAAGCAATAAAATATTTTTTCATAACTACCTCTATAAATTTATTCCCTTTATGCCAAAAGCTTCTTCTCTAATAGAAACTTTGTTTATAACATATAAAATTTTATGATAACTAATAAAGTACACAAAATCCACAGTTTTTTAAAAAAATAATTCCTTTTTATTTTTCTTTAAATCTCTCTACCTTTGTGTACTCATTGAAAGATTTATTATAATTTTATATAACTTATGAGACTGCCATTTATCCCCTATGTCGAGCACTCATGTATTATAATTATCATTCATAACAATGCGCATCAGAAAAAAATCTATAATCCAGCTCATCAAAAATATTAGTCCTTGTTTCACAAATTTTCAAGAAATTTTCATCAATCTCACTTTTTTTTATCATTTCATAAAAATAATTAAATCTTCTTAAATGATCTTTTAGAGTTTTTTTGGCATATTCAACTGTTGTGCCAGTTGATATAATAAATGCCCAGCATGATGTTTGAGCCACAAGCAATTCTCTCGCCATTTGATTTAAAACTCTTTTTATCATATCATCCTCTTCGTTAAAATACTTATTGGATAATTCAATAACTCGGTTGGAAGCTTCATGTAAATGCCTATAAATCCAGTCATTTGTTTGATTCAGCCAGACATCCATATATCCCTTATAACCCCAGCTCGATATTGATGGTGTTGCGATTTGTGCTTCTGGATAGATATTCAAATATTCAGATGGAGTAATCATTGACAATATTTCTGACTCATCAATATATTCTGCAATTTTTTCGATAAATTGAGGTCCTTCAAACCACCAATGTCCAAATAATTCGGCATCATAGGGTGACACAATTATAGGATTTTTATCTATCAGATTAAATAAATTTTTAACTTGTAATTCCCGATTTGATACAAAATCTTTTGCATGCTCTTCTACTTTTTGCAAAGCTTCATCAAGATTATATGGCAATTTATCTACATTATTACCAGTTATTTTATGATATTTAAACCCCGTCATCATCCTGATACCATAAGGTGAATGGAGATACTTTGCGATATAATCCAGAGGCAGATCAAAACCTATATCTCTATAAAAATCCCTATATACAGGATTACCTGGATAACCCTCTGTTGCAGACCATACCTGTTTACCAGAGTCTATGTCCCTTCCAAAAACATAAACTCCATTGTTGCATGATATAGGGGCAAATATTCCATATTTAGGTTTTTTATCGGCATATAAAATTCCGTGAGTATCAACAAAAAAATATTTAATTCCATGTTTTTTCAATATTTCTTCGATACCCGGATAATATCCGCATTCGGAATTCCAGATACCTAATGGTTTTTTTTTAAAATATTTATAATAATTATTAACTGCTATTTCAATCTGAGCATTTAATATATTTTTATTATATATCAAAGGCATAAAAGCATGAGTCGCACTGCAGGTAATAATTTCTATATAATTTCTGTTTTGAAAATATTTAAATCCATTTATTAAATTTTTATCGTATTGATTATAAATTTGCCTGCACAATAGCAAGCGTTTATTATACATTAACGCGGTTTTATTATAATCGGTATTTAATGTCCTATCAATCTCTTTGTATGAAAGTTCGATTAGATCATTCAACTTTTTTTCAAATCTTTTTTGAAGGAGTTCGTCCGAAAACATTTCGCATAACGATGGAGAAATCGACATTGTAATCTTATAATCTATATTCTTGTCCAATAAATTATTAAAAGTATTTAATAGAGGAATATATGTTTCAATCATTCCTTCATAAAGCCAGTATTCTTCCATAAATGCTTCATACTCGGGATGTCTGATATAGGGCAAATGTGCATGTAAAACAAGACAGACATAGCCTTTTTTCAAAAATAATTCTCCTCTGTAAATAATTGTTATAATTTAATGACGTCTAATATATATAGATTTACCAATATTTAAATGAAATAATGATATTTAAACACAAAAAGTTTAACTACTGTATGACACTTATTATAAAGCCTATAAAATCTTTTTTTTCACAATCCACTGCGGTGTCCCGTTTCTATCAAGATAGTTTTTACCGACGAATTCACCTATTATCCCGGTGAATATCATTTGCACACCGCCAATAAACAGAATACAGACTATAATCGAAGCCCATCCTTTTGATGAATCAGGATATAAAATTTTTTCTACAATAAAATAAATTCCGAGGGCAAGACATATCATAGATAAACTCATGCCTAAGAATGTTACTAATCTTAGGGGTTTGATAGAAAAATTAACAAACATATTAAGCCATAAACTAATCAATTTCCCAATTGTATAATTTGATTTACTACCGATCCTTTTGGAATGCTCAACAAAAACACTTGCTATGTTATTTGTAACCCTTAAAATAAGTCCATCAATATATGGAAATGGTCCTTTGTATTTTATTATTTCTTTAACAACTTCTTTTTTTATTAGCTTAAAACTGCTTAAATACAAATTTTTTGGTTTATTTAATAGCCATGTTGCAACAATGTCATTAAACCAACTTCCAAGATTTCTAAAAATATTATGCTTTTTTTTATAGTATTTTGAATACACTACATCATAATTATATCTACGAGCTTCATTAACAAGCTTTATAATTTCCTGAGGTGGATTTTGAAAATCATCATCGATTATTACAACATAATCACCTTTACTATAATTTAAAGCACACATTACAGCATTATGTTCACCAAAATTTTTCCTCAAAGATATAAATTTGACAATCTTATCTTTTAAAGCCAAATCCGAACATACTTTCTCTGAATTATCTTTACTCCCATCATTAACCAATATTATTTCCAGATTGTAATTCTTTAAATTTTCTTTAATATTTTTAACTAGTCTGGCTATTGTTTTTTCACTGTTATAAACAGGAATACAAATTGATATTAACATATATTATCCTCATAAAATATATTGTGTAATAATTATTCAAATTGATTTATGATCTTGGATATTTTATAAATATCTTTTTTTGTATGAAAATAAGAAATAGGCAAACTAAGCGTTGTATTATGTATTTCTTCGGATATAGGACAAACTTCATTATCAATAATACCAATCATAGCTTTTTGTTTGTTAGGACTTATTGGATAATGTATATCAGTTTTTATGCCTTTTTTAAGTAAATATTCTTTTAATTTATCACGTTTACTATGCCTTATGTTAAATATATGATATACATCATAAAAATCTTTGTTTACAACCGGTTTAATAAAATTATTATTAATATTCTCTAAATATATCTGCGCAAGCTCTCTTTTGTGCTTATTTATTTTATCTAGCTTTTTTAATTTAATAGACAATAATCCTGCCTGTATTTCATCTAATCTTGAATTGTATCCAACTAAATCGTTGTAATATTTTACTGATGAGCCGTAATTCCTTAATTTTATAACTGTTTCGGCAAGGTATTTATCACTGGTAGTAATAGCTCCTGCATCTCCCAATGCACCAAGATTCTTAGTAGGATAAAAACTGAATGCGCCAAAATCCCCAAATGTTCCCGTCTTTTTCCCTTTATATTGTGCTCCGTGTGACTGAGCACAATCTTCGATCAATCTTAAGTTATACGCCTTGCATATCTTTATTATAGGATCCATATCACAAGCCTTCCCATAAAGATGCACTACCATTATCGCACGTGTATTCTTAGTTATTTTTTCTTCAATCTTAGATGGATCTATATTATATGTATTTATATCAGGCTCAACGAGTACAGGCTTTAATCTATTATGGATTATTGACAATATAGTAGCAATATATGTATTTGAAGGAACTATAATTTCGGAATTTTCTTTAAAATTAAAAGCAGCAAGAGATAGTTTTAAAGCATCAAGCCCTGAAGCTACACCAATACAATAAGTTGATCCAATATATTCAGAAAATTCTTTTTCAAATTTAATTACATTATTACCTAAAATATACCAGCCACTTTTCATTGTAGCATTTATTGATTTTCGAAACTCTTTTATAAAAGGTTTATTAAAAGCCTTTAAATTTTCATACTCAATCATTATTGTATTCCATATCTATATAATCATCTCTATCATAATGTTCACTAGCTAATACCAATAAAATAGCATCTTTACTAAAGTCATGCATGGTATGATAATCTTCCGGTTCAAGTATCAAACATTCATTTGGACTATTTAAAATAAATTCCTGTTTTTTAAATCCATCATTATTATATATTATACATTGACCTTTTAAACATATCAAAGCTTGACGAGTCTTCTTATGTCTATGTCCGCCTCTGACTATTTTTGTATCATTGACATTATATATATAAAATATCCGCTTAACTGTGAAAGGAATATCCCTATCAAACACAGTCAATGTTCCATTATTATCTATTACTGTTTTTAATTTTATCGTATATGCCATATTTATTTATCGTTATTTATCCCAAAATATTAAATTTAATGCTATCCACAAATTTTATTATCAATACAAATCAAATTTATTTTCAACTCTATTGATTATATAAAATCCATATCTGTTTAATGGATTTTTTCTATTATAAATCATCCTGCTATCATCCATCTGCCGAAAAATACCTCCAGCTTCTTCAACAATGCACTGCATTGCAGCAGTATCCCACTCATAGCTATTACCGAATTTATAATATACTTCGCCTTTTCCATGAGCAATCAAGCATCCTTTAATTGCACTTCCCTTTTCGATAATATACATTATTTTTTCCTCATTATTCTTTATCAATTCATCCAGTTTTGATGATTTTGTTGATCTACTTTTAAATAACGTAATATTATCAGTCTTATCTGAAACTTTTATTTTCTTCTTTAAAAAATACTTTTTATAAAAACTACCCCTACCTTTAACGGCATAATACAATTCATTTGTAATGGGGATTAGTATTACACCCAGCACAACTTCATGATCATAGGATAATGCTATATTTATACAAAACTCACCATTCTTTTTTATAAATTCTTTGGTGCCATCAAGAGGATCAATAATCCAACACCATTTATTATTTAACCTGGATGGATTATCAATCAATTCTTCGGATAATATGGAATGCTCAGAAAACTTCTCATGAATGAATTTGTTAATCAATAAATTGGATTTTATATCAGCTTCAGTAACAGGTGTATCATTGGACTTATTTTCTATTTGAATATTGTTTTTTTTATAAATCTTTCGTATTATTTTACCAGCTTTTAAAGCAGCTTTAATTGCAATTTTAAGTTCAATATCAAGATAACTCATCTTATAATTTTATTACTTTATCAAGTTTAGATTTTATAAAATTTCTAGTATCATAAATTAGCTTAGCATTATTTATTATTTGCCCCTCATCAAAACAACTATGATCTGTAACGATTACAGTTAAATCAGCATCTTTCAACAAACTATCAGTTAATAATTCAGTCTTGTATAATTTATCATTAAATCCATAAAATTCATTAATATAAGGATCAACAACATTTATCGTCGCTTTTAGTTCTTCTAATAATTCTATTATTCTTATAGACGGAGATTCCCTATAATCATCAATGTCCTTTTTATATGCAACACCAAGTATTAATATCCTGCTACCAGAATACGACTTTTTATGATCGTTTAATATTTTACCAATTTTATGAACAACATAGTTTGGCATTTCATTATTTGTCTGTCCTGCTGCTTCAATCAATGTTGTCTGAAAATGAAATTCCTTTGCTTTCCAGCTTAAATAAAACGGATCAATAGGTATGCAGTGACCTCCCAATCCAGGTCCCGGATAAAACGGCATAAAACCATAAGGCTTTGTTTTTGCAGCTTCTATGACTTCCCAGATATCTATTTTTAATCTGTCAGATAATACAGCCATCTCATTTACCAGTCCAATATTAACTAGCCTGAAAGTATTTTCAAGTAGTTTCTCCATCTCCGCAACTTTAGGACTGGATACAATGTATACGCCTCCTGTAAGTATGGCAGAATAAAAAGCCTTTGCTATCTCACTACAAACCTTTGTACAACCACCCACAACCTTAGGGATATTTTTTGTTTTAAACGTTTTATTACCCGGATCAACTCTTTCGGGAGAAAAAGCTAAAAACAGATCCTTACCTAGAATACTTCCATCTTTTTCAAGAATGGGCTTAACAATATCTTCCGTTGTACCAGGATACGTGGTTGACTCCAAAATTATAAGTGAAGGTTTCTTCCTATATTTTGCAATACTTTCAGCAGATTTTATTATATACTGCACATCTGGCTGTAAATGCCTATCAAGAGGTGTTGGTACGCAAATCAGTATTATATCACATAATCTTAATTCTAAAAAATCGGATGTAGCTATTAATCTTTTTGATTTTATACATTCAGTAAACAATCTATCATCAATATCTTTAATATAATTTTTACTTGAATTAATCAAGTCAACTTTACTCTGCTGAACGTCAAAGCCGATTGTCTTAAAACCGATATTGGCTGATTCAACTGTTATAGGTAAGCCAACATATCCCAATCCAACAACACCTATTACTGCCTGTTTTGTATTAATCTTTTCCATCAAATCATTCATATTATATCCTGACCAATATTATCATTTTTTTTGACAATAGTCTATACCGTTAATTATTCCATTTATCATGTTATTTAATGTCAATTTATTTTTAACAAGAGATTCAATATTATTTAATATATTTTTTCTTAATTTAGTATCTGTAAAATATCTTTCTATAAATTTTACTATATCACTTAAATCTTTATTTTTGGCTAAATAGCCAGTTTTATTATTTACTATATAATCTATTTCAGGTCCATGATAAGGACCACTTTCAGTTTGTTTAAAAGAAACAACAGGGCAACCAAAACAAAATGAATGTACAATAGATAATCCTAATGCCCCAGGCATTACCATAAGATCAGAAGCAAATAAATATTTACCATTTATTTCTTCATTAAATATCGCACCATGAAAATAAAAATTATTTATATATTTTTTATCTTTTACTGTTGCCCTTAATTTAGGCAACATTTCACCATCACCGATAAAATGAATAGCAGTATTTTTCTTAAATTTATTACTTAGATTTTCATATATTTCAATTAACAATTCAGGAGATTTTGATTTTAATAATCTGCCAATATAAATTAAATTATATTTATGCTTAATCTTTAACTCTTTTTTTATTTTCTCTTTGCCTTTTTTAACAAAAGATCCTTTGATTTTTAACAAACTATCGGTATCAAAAGTATTTTGTGCCACAAAAATCTTTTTTTTATCAATATATCTGGCTAAAACAAATTTATCGTTTTCACTATACAATAAAATTGCATCAGCAATCCTGAAATAAAAAAGCCTTAATCTATCCTGAAAAGATCCTTCTGGATTAAACCCTTTTTTTCTATCATAACCATGACTCCATAGGATAAGTTTAATTTTAAGTATTTTACATATTAGAATAACAAGAGGTAAAGATATTATACCAAGAGCAAACTCATGTATAACGATTTTAGGTCTATATTTCAATAAAGGTATTATTGTAGCTAAAAAAACATTGGTGTCATTTTTTCTATTAAAATTAATACCAAAAATTTTTTTTGAGTAATTTGCCTCAACCTGTTTTATGCCTGATTTATTCTTTGAATGCAGTAGCAGCATTTTATATTTTTTTGAAAGCTTATCAAACAAGGGTTTTCTGTAATAAGCAAATATTTTTTGAATTATAACTAAATCAATTTTTTCTTTCATAAAAAATATCATCTAAATAATTATTTATCTTATCATTCAAGGTTTCATTAATCCTTATCGAAAAACAAACAAAATCACCATATCTTTTGCTTATTTTGATATCAAATTCAGAAGAAAGATTATTTATTGTCTTACTGTCGCTGAAAATATTATTATTTATCATTGCATAATCAAATAATTTCCCGGGAATACCATATCCTTCAAATATCTTAACATCATTATTGATTATTAATAAAAGCGCATCCATATTTTTCATAAATTTTAATGATGTATTTCGGTCAACATTATTATAAAAAAATAATCTGTCTTCATTTAAATTCAATTTTAAAGCTTTTTCAAAAATAAATTTCTTTTCTGCCTCATTAACACCAACAAAATGTAATGCCACCGATTTTTTGCTTATTTTATATTTTAGTAAATTAATAAATTTTGATGGATCTCTTCCTGTATTCAATTTACCGATATAGCCTATATTAAAATATCTTTTATTAATTATTTCTTTCTTATTTTTCTTAACTGCTGTATAATCTTCCATGCTGATATAATTTCTTATTACAGTTATTTTATTTTTATCAATCCTTTTTGATATTATATTTTTCATTCCTTCAGTCGTGGTAATAATATAATCTGCTTTTTTTAATATCATTATTTCAAAAATATTAATCAGCTTTTTTTTAAAATTATTTAAATAAGAAGGATTAAAGCTGTAAAGATCCCTGTATTCAATAATTAATTTTGGTTTATTAAATTTAATGATTTTATATAAATACCCTATTACAACATTTGTAAAAACAGGACATGTAGAAAAAATATAATCATATTTCTTAAAAATTAATTTCAATAAAACTATTGGCATCCATCCAATCATCGCTTTATCAAAAAATTTTATCTTGGTTTTACTGTTTCTGAATTCAATATTTTTATTATTGGCTCTATCTTTAAAAAATAATTGTTTAATATAATTAACATTTTTATATTTATTATTTTTTGGATCGGTTGCAGTTACAACAGATAAATCAATATCCTTTCTTTTTAAGAATATTCTGTATAAAGCCTCGATCCTTCTTAAGCCACCTCCGATTGCTGGTAAAAAATATTTAGTAACAAATATAATTTTTTTCTTTTTCATAATTTGTCTTTTAATATCTCAACAATTTGGACACTTGCAGTGCCATCACCATATGGATTCTTCGCTTTTGACATCCTATTATAATGATTTTTATTTATTAATAATCTTTCAGATTCATTAATAATTTTACTGATTACAGTACCAACAAGTTTTGCATTGCCAGCTTTAATCCCTTCCATTCGTTCGGTAACATCACGCATTACCAAAACCGGTTTGCCGAGCGAAGGAGCTTCCTCCTGTATGCCGCCAGAGTCAGTTAATACAAAAAATGATTTATCCATAAGCCATATTAAATACGGATAATCCAGAGGTTCAATTAAATGTATTCGCTTATTGTTTTTTAATATACGGTTTACCGGCTCCCTTACATTTGGATTTAAATGCACAGGATAAACAATCTCTATATTTTCGTGCTTTTCTACAATTGTTTTTAAGGCATTACAGATATTCTCAAAAGGTTTACCAAAACTTTCCCTTCTGTGCCCGGTTACTAAAATAATTTTTTTATTAAAATTGATGAATTTAAAATACTCTTCATATTTTTTTTCATTTTTCTCTTTAATTATTTTTAATCCTAAGAATAATGCATCGATAACGGTATTTCCGACAATCCATATATTTTCGTTAATATTTTCTTTTAATAAATTCTTTTTTGCCGTTATAGTAGGAGCAAAATGAAAATCAGAAATATGTCCTGCCAATATTCTATTTATTTCTTCAGGATATGGAGAATATTTATTGCCGCTTCGCAAACCAGCCTCAAGATGAGCTATTTTTATTTTTTTATAAAAACCAGCAAGACTACCTACAAATGCAGTGGTAGTGTCGCCCTGTACAAAAATCAAGTCAGGATTATAATCATTTAAAACTTTTTCAAGACCTTTAATTGCACCAGCTGTAATATCAAACAACGTTTGATTATGCTTCATCAAATTTAAATCAAAATCCGGCTTTATATCAAAAAAATCCAGCACCTGATCAAGCATCTGTCTGTGCTGTCCTGTAACACATACTTTAATATCAAAATAATTATTATTCTTTTCAAATTCTTTTATTAGAGGTGCCATTTTAATGGCTTCCGGTCTTGTGCCAAATATAAATAATATTTTTCTCATTTGATTATCCTGTCTAATTCATTAATACCCAATGTCGAATATTTTTTTAACAGAGTGTCTAAATTTTTATAACTTTCTTTTGAAAGCATTTTTGGATGACATACAAAAGTTGAAAATAAAATATTTTTATCAATCTTATTTATAAATCTTTTAAAATAATAATTTGATAATCCATCGATTGACACGGCAGAATAACATGACTGAAAAACATTTTCAATTATTTTATTTATTTTTCTTTTACCATCACTTTTTTTATTCTCTGCCATTTTCCCATCACATGAAATTATATCATTCTTCTTATACAGATAATAATTCAACCATAAAGTCAACTTTATGGTTTTAACTGTTGTTACCGGTATTTCTATAAATTTGCCATTGTCACTGATTATACATGGATCATCTTCAAATTTATAATATGGCATATTAAAAGGGGCTTTTGTAAAATCAAAATATGATCCATCAATCGTATTATTCAATAATCCAGGATTCACCGAAAAATCATATAATAATTTATTTTTTAAAAATTGGCTTTTAATTTTTGCAAAAGGCTGAACAGCCCAGCCGCCGGCTCTGAAAGATTTTATTTTATATTTTTTATCACCAATTAATTCATTTAATAACTTTATTCCATTTTCAAATTGATCTTCAACTTCTCTGTCACTCAACGAATGAAGTCTATAATGTTTATAATTCTTAAAACTCCATCTATCTTTTTTTATTTTATATGCGTCAAGCCATTGCGGATGAAGATGCAAACCAATATCATTGCCATTTTTAAAAATTATTTTTAATTGTTTTTGAATATGCACTATAGAATCATCCTTTGTCTTTTTTAAAAAAAGCAAAAAACTTGCATCTACAAAAAATATTCCTTTTGCATTATATTTTCTCATTAATTCAAGAATCTTTTCGGTAGGCTCGATCATACATTTATTTATAGTACCGGTATCTCTTCCAAGCGCCAGTTCATAATCAAATGTCAAAATCATTTTTTGATTTTGACTTCCTGCTTTCAACATCGATTAAATCTCCATCGTATTTTTGAAATTTTATTATTGCCATAATCATATATATAAATCTCAAGAGATGATATTTAAATTTTTTAATAGGATATTTCCATAAATAACCTTTTATAAATTCTCCGCCAAATCTTGATTTAAATCTCTGGATTCCTTCCAGTTTGCTACCTTCATCAGGATTTATTCTTGCACCAAAAAAATCATAATATTTAACTCCCCTTTGCTTCATATCAAGCATTGCTTTGTAATGTAGCAAATTCATTGATCCAGCATAAGATGAGATTTTACTGCCTCCAAAAAGGTAATAAGAATAATTTCCGGTATTCCAGAGAAGTACAGCACACCCCTGCACTTCATTATTTTTTAAAGCAATATAAAAAGAAATATTGTCATTTAAAAATTTATACATTCTGTAAAATTCATTTTTATCAATAAATATTTTATTTTGGCGTTTATATGTATCACTTATTATTTTGTAACACTCATCAATATATTTGCTTCCATTTTCAATCGACACTCCATCTTTTTCTGCTTTTCGTATAACATTACGATGCTTTGAATGAATGTTTGCTAAAATCTGATCTTCATTTAAAGATAAATCAACAATATACGTACCAAAATTGGCTGTTATTGAGCCATCAGGGAAGCAATCAAAAATTGCATTAACCATAGGTATATCGATTATATCAATTTTTAATTTTTTTGCCGACAATATCATCTCATTCAGAAAATTTTTTTTATCTTCAATAGAATTGTTGTTTGAAATTGAAATCAAAGCTGTTGTAAAAAAAAGCCGTTTAAAAATTATTTTTTTCTTGATATAAAAAGGTAAAATGAAATCATTATTATAAAACCATCCAAAATCATCAGATTTATAACTTAAAAAAGATTTTCTGGCTAAAATTGGAAGCTTATCCAGATATTTATTTATTTTATCCTCATCAAATGCTAATTCAATCATTTATTATTTCTCAATATTTTTTTTCTTCCAAATTATTTTATTATACATAAACCAATTATAAGGAATTATTAAAAAACCTATAGATAAAATTATTGCAATCTGTCTGATTAAAACAGTATCCCCAAATAATAATGTAATCAATCCGACACACGAAAACTCTAATATTATCGCACCGATCGATGTAAAATTAAATTGTAATAATTTTAATATAAACTTACCGAGTTTATTAATTTTATGTGACGAAAATGTCCATAAATTGTTAAATATATAATTGCTTATTATCGATATTTCAATACCTAATCCGCTTGCCCATGCTGATTTGCTCGTCAATAACTTCAACCCAAAAACATCTTCAAATCCATGAAAATAATCTGCTATTGATTGTATAAAAGATAATCTAAAAAACAATTCAGTAAAAAAACCATTCACAAGATAGCCTGAAAAACCAACAATGCCAAATTTTATAAATCGTCGTGTATTCTTATCCTTATAGCGCAACGATAATATTGTTTTAAAAATATTCTTAGATGCATCATTTTCAATTTTTGATTCGTCTTCTTCACTTATCTGAAATTTCAATGGTATTTCTTTTATTTTCGCATCTAATTGTGTCATTCTATAAAGCAATTCAATCTTATAACCAAAACCTTTATCTATTAAATTATCAAGATCCAACTTTTCAAAAAAATATTTTATTCTTGTTGCTTTTAGCCCGGTTGTTGGATCAGTGATCTTAAAAAAATATTTAAAGGGGAAAAACAGTAAAAATCGTACAACAAAACTGCCGAATCTGCTAAATAAATTCCTTTTAAATCCCCAATTTTTCGGATAACCTCCCCCTTTAATCTTACGTGAAGCCAGTACATAATCAAAGCCATTATCAATCTCATTAAGTAAATCTATTATAGCTCCAGGAGGATACTGGAAATCGCCGTCATATTCAATTATTACATCAGCTTTTAGTTTTTCAACTGCATATTTAAGACCTTTAATATATGCGGCACCGATGCTTTTTTCCTGTTTTTCAACGATCAAATGGATATCAGTATATTTTTTAATTTTTTGTTTAAGAAGAGAAATCCCGTCAGTAGAAGTAGTATCAATTATAAGTAATTTAATCATATATTTATTTATTTTATTAGATACTTCTTTAAATAAAGAATCTACGAGTTTATAAATTAAATTTAAATTATTATATATCGGAATTATTACAACTGCATTGTTTTTAAATTTTTTCATTATTCCCCCAATTCATTTTCTTATTATTAAACTAAAGGCTCTTTAATAATTTTTCATATTCTTCTGATAAATTTTTATATGAATAATCATTCAATTTTACAGGGCAAGATGAATACTTTGGATTTTTCTTCCAGATTTTATAATAGCTTTTTAACACATTAAATATCTCATTTTGATCATTATAATCTACAGATATACCCAGTTTGTGTTTTTTTATAATATAATCGGTGTCACCGCCTTTATTTAAAGATAAAATAGGTCTTCTTAAAACTCCATATTCAAATAATTTTATTGAAACAATATAAATTTGAGAATCAGGCATAAGATGCAATGCTATAAAACTTTTATTTATTTCTTCAAATAATCTTTCTTGTGAAACAAGATCATTTAACTCCAAAATATTATTATTTACTAAATATTTATATTTTGATTTGATAATGTTACAATTATTTATAAATAATATTATTCTTATTCCTTTTAATTCTGCATATTTATTCTTAACAACGGTCAATAATCTATCGAGCACCCTGTCTCTACCATTGCTTAGACTGCCGGCATAAATTATAGAAAAATCCCTTTTAATATTATTACTTTTTATTTTTCTGATATTATCTTCATCATATCCGTTATATATAATATTCACTTTTATATTTTTATTATGAATTTTTTTTGAATACAAATCATACAATCCTTTTGATACAGTTACAACAGCGTCACAATTATTCAATGCAAATCTTTCTTTATTCTCACTTGAAATTCTTTGAAATTTAAAATTAAATTTTCTTGATTCATTCCATTCGTCTCTTAAATCCTGTATTAGTTTAATATCCGGATTTCTTATCTTTAATTTTGCAGCCCAGTAATTTGCCATATACGGAGCGCCGGTAGCAATTACATAATTAATTTTATTTTTTTTTATGAGCTTTAAACAATACGGCAACAAAAAAAATCCCCAGTACTGAGCTTCATCAATATAATAAAATATGTTCGTAATCTTTAATATCTGATTTCGTATCTTATTTAATATTTTTCCGATAAAATTATTCTTAAATTTTCTATATTTCAAATTATGAATATAGCATGAATTTATTCTATGTATTTCAATATTATTATTCGTTATATCTTCAAGCCAAGTCTGATTGTTTTTAATATTCCATTTTAATGTTACAACAAATATTCTATATCCTTTTCTTGACAGATACTTGCACAATTTACTCCATCGATAAGCACCAACTTCAGAATATGGAGGGAATTTATATGCTATAAGTAAAATATTTTTATTTTCCATTACTGCTATCTTTCAAATTAAAATATCTAAGATCAATAATTTTAGTAAATAAACTAAATATTATAGAAGCGCCAATTAAAACTGTTTTTACTAAAATACTTACAAACAAATTTAAAAGTAAATATCTATTTATTATAAAATTAATTAAAAAAGCAATCAACGAAATCAATATGACTAAGATTATTTTCTTCCATTTTATTTCCAATTTTTCATATTTTTGACTCCATAAAAATATCCAAATGAAAAAAAACATATATGAAATTAAAGTAGTATAAGCTGCGGCAATTCTATCAAATATCGGAATTAATATCAAATTAAGGCAAAAATTCATTGTTGCCTGAATAATTGCTCCCAATGATATAAGCCAAGTTTTTTTATGAAAAGACAATAAATGATAAAAAGGCTTATAAATTATTCCAAATAAATAAGCCATAACGACAATTGGTGCTATTAAATATGCAGCATGGTATTGTTTATCTGTCAATAATATTATAATTTCTTTAGCAAATATATTAATGCACATTGCCAGCCAAAACATGACAAAAAAATATGACGGAATAAAATTTTCAATTCTCTTAACAGCACTTTGTCTATTTTCGGTAAGCATAGAAAACATAATAGGTTGATACACTCTTAATAGAGCCTCAGAAAAAACAGTTAAAGATTGTCCCAATTTATATCCAATTGAGTATATACCTGTACTGCCAAAGGATTTAATTAATCCAATCAATATTCTATCTGATAATCCAGTTATCCAATACATCATTTGACTCGGCAAAAGTGGCAGTGAATATTTCAGCCCTTCAAATAGTATCGTAAGATTAAATTTAAATTTTATTAATTTATTTTTTAACAAAACATATCCAAAGACTATCAATGAAAATATATCTGCAGCCAGAAAACCATATATCTTTGCTGATGAGCCAAGTTTAGGAAAGATTAATAAACCTAAAAAAAATATATAAAAAACGACCCACATTAATACCTGAAAGATACTATAAAATGCCGATTTTAACTGCTGTTTTAAATAAACTCCTCCTAAAATGCTCAATTGAATTAATAAAGGACCAACCATAGTAAAAGGGATAAAAGGTAAAAAAGGTATTTTAAATATTTTTGTTAAAGAAAAAAATCCAACTATTGTGCTCCCTATAAAAATAAAAAAACCCCATCCGATTATAATCCAAAAATAAGTACTCACATAACATTGTATTTCATCGCTGGTTTTATTATGACTAAAATAAAATCTAACATAAGCTTCATCTAACCCAAGTGAGATTAATATTGGTAAAAATTGTCTTATAGATTCTAAAACATCAAGAATCCCTGTATCATAAGGTATTAGATATCTAGTAGTTATTGGCCATGTTAAAATTGCCAAAGCCTTAATTATTATGCTGGCAATAAAATACCAGCTGCCTTTTGTTATAATTTTTTTTAAATGAGAGCCTGAATGTATATTTTCATTTTGCATTAATTTGTAACCTGTAAATTTCTTTTAAATAAAATAAAACTATAATTTTCATAAATATTAAGATATTGATTTTTTGATATATAATCTTTTATAAACTCATACAGCTCTTTATCTTTCTCATATGTATCAATATCAGTGTTAGGCCAATTCTTTTCCATTGCAGTCTTCTTTGAAAAGATAATAAAATCAGGATATTGACTTTTTTGAGCTTTTAATTCAAGATTAATTTTTGTGTTGGCTAAGCCATAAGGTATAAGCCACGGATCATTTAAATAATAGTCTTTATTTAATAAATAATACATCATAGGGATTGAATTAAAACATAATACCGTATTATCTTTTTTAACATTTTCATTTACGGCATTAATAATTCCATCAATAGAATCTACCCTATCTTTATTGCTAAATATCCCAAATAATGCTGATGATTTAAACATGGTGTTGCGTGAAAAAATTGGATTAGTATCTCTTTTATTATCATTAGCTATTTTTTTATAAAACGAAAACATAAAAATAATTATAAAAAAAACATAAATAAATTTATTTAAAAACATCAAATTATTATTATTTAATTCAATCCGTCGTTTATGATTCATTAAAGCAATTATCGAAAATATCATAAATACAGCGCCGGACGGGATACTGTGTCTAAATGAATTATTAGATCCTAAAAAAGAGATAAAAAATAATAAAATCCCCCAATATAAATAAAAATACTCCTCCGCCATTTTTATTTTTTTAATTTTAAAAATAAAAAGGACCGCTATAAAAAAACCCAATGTCGCTTTATACCACATCCATGGTTTTATATTTAAAAAAACAAAAATAAAAAATCCTAAAATAATAAATAAACCTATATCGTATTTATTATTATAAAATGCCTTTTTATACATATTATTATAAATTTTATTAGCTAATAACATACTAACTATAAATAATAGTGCAATAGATAATATATGAAAAAAATCTAATAAATATTTATAAATTAAAAAATATGAATAAGAAATTTTTTTTAACTCATATTGATTAAAAATAATCTTAATATCATTTTGAAACAAATTTTTAATAGAAAAAATTGGATCAATGATCTTACTCAAAATATTCTTATACATATCTACTTTTATAAAATTATTTATTATCAATATAGCTAATATAATAATTAAGAAAAAAAATGGAATATAATAAATCAAGGTAGAGTTAATAATCTTAATTTTATTTATTTTATATTTTTTAAAACAATTAATAAAATAAATCATAGGGAAAATAAAAAATAAAATATGAGGAAATCTAGTAAACATTGAAAACAACATCATCAAGCTTGATATAACTAAAAAAATATAATTTCCAGTAAAATCATAATTTGTTTTAATATATAAAATTAAAAATAAAAAAGATAATAATGCAAGAAATGTTGGTAGATTGCTATGATCTATCTTTGTTTCTGGATGATTCTCACATATAACAAACATTAATGCCGCTAAAATAATAAATATTGTATATTTCCCATCATAATATTTCTTCATCATTATATACATAATTAAAGTCATAAGTGCCATTAAAACAGCGCCACCTAATCTAGCCCATAACAAAAAAGGTCTGCCTATAACAGACAACCATAATCCATTTATAAACCACGACCCATATTTATTCATGTCATAAGAATGTGAATTTGTGCCATGAAAAATATTCCAAGATATTGACATTTGTTTACCTTCATCAGTCATATCTATGCCAAAAGGTATCCATAATAATAAAAATACAAATATGAAAATAAAAAATAATAGATTTAGATGTTTATAATACAAATTATTATTAAAATAAGATCCCTTCATTTCTTTACCCGGCTAAAAGTGGAATATTTTTAATTATACTAATTTCTAAAATAATCATAATGATCAAAAATTATTTTAAAGTTATATTCTTTTAAATAAAACAATCTTCTATTATAATCATATGATTTCATCACAATTATTCCCCTGTTATTTTTTGCATACTCTTTAAATATTTCTTGAGTTTCACTTTCATTAGTATTCATAATAATAGAATATTCTTTGTTTTCGTAGTTAATTTTTTTTATATTAGGAAAAGTAATTTCTTTGTTATTATACCAAAAATTTTTATTTAAAAACACATAATCAATAACACCTAAAAACATTTCATCCGCATAACTTGTATTGCTAAATATAACAATTGGTATCTTATTTTCATAAGCATTATTTATTATTCTTTCATACTTATTTACCAATATTAATGAATTATTATTAAATTTAAAATTTAGACTTGAAACATTATATAATGTATATAAAATAAATATCGAAATTATTATTAAATTATGAATAAGCATCATGGATTTTGTTTTCTTTAAAAAAGTATTGTTTTCAATGATATTTCTGACTACTACAGTAAAAAAATAACCAATTACTAAAAACATCATCGGCAGACATACATCTAAATATCTCTCATTAAATTTTAAAGAAAGCTCTAAAGGTTTTAGTTTAGAAATTGAAAATAATATTATTGTAAAAAAAATTAAAACTACTGCAATTAATCCCTTTATTATTTTATCCGTTTTATTAAATATTAAAATTATACTTATTACTAAATTACTAAAAAATACTATAAACCATATACCTGATAATTTTATGTACCTATTAAATATTTGCCAAAACGATGTTAATATAAAATAAGGAGGGCTTAAATGTGTAGACTTTATGATACCTATTCTTCCGAGTATATTTCCTGATAATTTATAATAAATAAAAGTTTCTATTAAAAATAAAATTAATAAAATAGATCCATATATGAATACATCAATAATAAAAGATTTAAATCCCCTTTTATTATTTAACAATAACGCAATTACCAAACCCGGAATAAAAAATACATTGGTTATCTCTGCAAGATAAGCAAAAAATAAAAATAATGAACTTATTATTAGATAAGATTTACCATCATTTTTAATATATTTAATTAAAAAATAAACAGCAAATAACACATAACATATTGAATACATGCTTGGTATCAATTGACTTGCTGCCCTATTTATTTCTGAAAAAAATAAAAATAAATATGCCGCTATAATACCTAAAAATCTATTATGAATTAATTTGCCAATTTTATAAATCATAATTACAGAGATAACAGTATAAATAATCGTCGTTAAATAGTATATCTGTGCTTTATAACCAAATAATTTTTGAATCAATAATAAGGGGATGATTTTACCTATTCGTGTTGTATGATGGTCAAATTTTAAAAATCCTATACCTTCTGATAAAGTTTTCACATTAAACCACGTCCAGACAGAATCACCGCTAATGTCGATTATCTCCAGCGTTAATATTCTTATTATAATTGTGCTTAAAATTATAAATAATATTATCGTAATATCATGTTTACAATATTTTATTATATAATCACCAAAATATCTTTTAACAAAAATAAATAGAATAAATACTAAATATATAAAAAATACTATCATTGCACTCTTAATTAATGAATTAATAATTAAATTAAAATCACCTGGCCAATTTATAATTTTTGAAAATGTACTAAGTTTTGATTTACTATAACAGACATTGTCTGGTGATTGAAGGATATAATCTGTATTAATTTCTTTTTTACTAATTTTTTCCCATTTTAAAAGCAATTCATTTTTATCAAATATTATTTTTTTATTACCTATATCAATCAATAAACTAAAATCATATTTATTAATATTTAATTCATCCAATGTTAAATATATTTTTTTTACATATCTGTTTTTGATTACCCATTCGTTATCCAGATTCATTGGTATAAAAAAGATACCACGCTGAGGCGATTCAAAGTATAACTTTACTTTCTTTAATTGTTCTGTATCCAAGCCGTTGATTGAAATCTCAATCTGTTTAACAGCCTTTGCATATTTAATTCTGTCGTAGATTATAAAAAACATTATTAAAAATAAAAAGAATACTGAAATAATTATATACAAAAGAATATCATTTTTATACTGCTTTATCATCGCATCTCCTACATCTAATTGCTAGGCGATATTTCATAATTTTTATATCTGATAAAAAGAGACAATACATAAGATAATATATCCGCTATTATTGAAATAATTCTGTGAATTAAAACTGCTTCCAATATATAATCAGGGTTAAACAACCCGGATAACAAAATTATAAGCGCCGACTCCCTTACCCCTAAACCTCCAGAAGCACCGGGAGTAATATATCCAAAAAACCATGAAATTACAAAAGCACAAATTATATAAAAATAATTAGTTACTGCTAACGCCAGTACATATTTAAAAATAATTATTAAAATGATCCCATAAGTAAAAAAAACAATCAAATTAATTATAACAGCCGTAAATGATAATTTTAAAAAATCAATATTAAGTATTTTTCTTATAAAATTAAATATAGCATCTTTGTTTTTGAATATTAAAAATATTATAAGAGTTACAACTATTAAAATTATTGAAATAACGATTATTATTATAAAAGTAAAATTAATTAGTCCGTATATTTTATAAAATAGTTCTTTAAAATTTAAAATTATGAAAACTAATGAAATTATTAAGGCTGTAAACAAATCAAAAATTATTTCCAATATGGTACCAAAAGCTATAACCTTGTGACTTAAGTGCAATCTATCGTGAAGCATATTCCTACTTAAAAACTGCATAATATTGCCGGGAATATATTTTGCAATATTTGATATTGAAAATATTTTAAAAGAAATCAACTTATTTATTTTAACCTTACCAAGATACTCGAGGTATTTTTTCCAGACTATGGATGAGAGAAAAATCAAAAAAATATTTATAATTGTACAAATAACTATAAAAACACTTATATGAAAAATATTTATATTTGAAAATTTCTGATAATTAAAATTT
>CAZHHK010000037.1:0-26539 GCA_964531405.1 uncultured Spirochaetales bacterium
AGAACACTGGCAGTGTTTTCATAATTTTTTCATAAAATTTTTGACACTACCTAAAACAAAAAACCCGCTTTTTAAAGCGGGTTTAAATTTATAATAAATTATATATTTATCCCGCCTGATGAGTGCTGATAATAATAGCGATAATTATATAATTCATTAATTATTCCTTAAATTTAATATGATTAAAGTATAAATAAGTATTTTAAAAAAGTCAATAAAATTTCAGAAAAGTGCTTAAAATTTTTAATATTCATAAGAATGCGTCAATAATTCTGTATAAACTCTTACGAAACATTTACATATATCCTCTTAATCTTTTTCCAAAATATAGCAACAATTAAAAAAAATTACACTCTACTCTCTAATCGTCTGTGCCCATTTTTTTAATATCTTTAATCAATAAATAATTTTAAAATTAAATCTTCACGCCAGGGAAATACTCTTTTTTGGCACTTCCTGAATATCGTGGTTAAAGCTTTTAACCAGATTTGTCGTATAAATCAGCGTTTTAATATCATCTGTATATTTAAAAACATTGATAATTCCGATCAATTAGTCTTACATGATTTAGAAAATATGAGATATTTCTTAATTAGATTTATTTAAAAATAACTTAAGGTTTTAAAAACCTTTCTTTTTGGCACTTCTCTTTTATATCGGCTTTAAATCCCTTGTACTTTCTTTTTATTATTCCATAATGTTATATCAGATTTTAAATATATTTGAATAGTAAAACAATTAGAATATATAAAAATAAAAAATAATTATCAGAATCTATAAATTCTATATATAAATTTGTATCTGCAAAAAATAGGAATACTAAATTTTAGTATATTTTTAGTATATTTTTAGTAATTGTAATTTTTCTTGTTTTTAATTAAACTTAATTAAACTTTTTTTAAATAAAATAATTTTAGACTAAAGGTAGCATTGATGGAGTTTTTGAATAATAGAAAAGTTGCACTGGAGTTAATGAATAATAACCTGGATAAACAAAAATCGTTAATTAACGAAGTTATGACTATTATAGATGAATGTATTGATTTATTTGATGAAAAGTCTGAAAATGATGAATTTTATGAAATATCGGGTTTTACACTTGTTAAAGCAAAATATTATTCACTTGCTATTTACAGTTTGACTTTAGATGGATTAGGGCAGGAGTCGGGTGCTTTACTTAAACCTCTATTTGAAAATATTGAACTGCTAAGTTATTTTAGACATGAACCTGAAAGAATTTTACAGGTTTATAATGATATTTTACCCGGAGCTGATGAAAGAAGCAAATTGATAAGTAATAATTTTAAAGAGCTTCATATTTATTTAAAAGAACATACATCATATGTATCATATAGCAAGAATACATTGATAAATTTAATCAATAAAGAAGAGATTAAATTTCAAAAAACTCCAAACCTTAAAATAGAATTGATCAATAATAACCTTAAAACGTTGTTTGCATTTTTATATATATTAGGCAATGAAGCAATTAATTGTTTAAATTATAAAAAAACAAAATCTTCTAATGAATTGTATAACAAATTACTAAAACTAAAAGTAGAAAGCGAAAAAATATTTGGCAATAATTAAATTTTATCAAAAATAATAAAAAATTTTAAGTGACCCCCAAAATTAAAGATGATTACTTTTTATGATTAATCATTTTACTTTTTTTAAAAAAAATAATAGAAAGTACCAAAATAATTCTTGCCAATTGCATAAGGGCATTCCTAAAAAATCGTTTTTTCCATAAATAATAAAAACCGAATTTTTAGACAAAACTATAAATTTATATAAGGGAAAAATGCAAAACAAACTAAAAGGTTTAATTTTAATGTTCTTGTCCACTATAGGGTTCAGTATAGTCCAGGCAATCGTCAAATATCTTGATGCTTCAGTCAGCTCATGGGCAAAAGGTTTTTACCGCAGTGCATTTGGATTATTATTTTTGATAATTTGGATGATAATCGCCGGTAAAGGCATAAAATTTCACAATATAAAGGTTTTAATAACACGCGGTTTATTCGGCGGATTATCTTTGGCATTCTCATTCTGGACGATCGAGCTTTTAAGCCTCTCCCATGCAACATTGTATCTCTATATTTATCCGATGTTCGCACCTCTTTTTGCGATGTTTTTTTATAAAGAAAAATTCAGAATCCTTTCTATGATCCCTCTCGCGGCTGCGATGATCGGAGTTTATTTTGTTGCTTCCCCTGACAGAGGCTTCATGTTTTCTTACAAGGATATTATTGGCATCTCCGGGGGAATTTTTGCAGGTATTGCAATCTCGTCTTTAAAAGAATTAAGGAAGACCGATACTTCGGAAAATATCTATTTTTTCTTCTGCTCTGCAGGGCTTATAATCTGCCTTTTGGGAGTTTTATTCAGGAATGATCAATATATCGCAGCACCCTTGAATAATATTTTTTCTCCGGCTGTTGTATGGATACTATTAATATTCATGGGGCTGATTTCAACGGTATCCCAACTATTGATGACAGAAGCGTATAAAAGTTTGTCAACAGCAACAGGTTCGATAATCTCTTTACTCACAATGCCAATTGTAACAGTGGTTGCTATACTGGCATTTAAAGAAAATTTTAAACTAACTACTCTATTCGGAGGAGTTTTGATATTTTTATCAGCAATCGGTGTAACATTAATATCAAAATACGAATCGGCAAACGTGGAATAAAAAATGATACCTATCAAGGAAATTGAAAAAAAAATAAATCCCGATGCACTTGATATTTTAAGAGAAACCTTTACCGCAGCTCAATTCAATGAGCTTTTACTTTCATTCAGGATTAAAAGGCACACAACTTTCAGGGTAAACCTTTTAAAAGCGGATAAAAATAGCATCATTAAAGAAATGCAAAATAACGGTTTTAAAGTAAAAATGTTTGATCTTATTAACAATGCATTTATTTATGAAGGGAAAAATAACCACCTGTTAAAATCCAAATTTGTCAGTGAAGGACTGATATATCTCCAGAGCCTTTCCAGCATGATACCTCCCATTCTTTTGGATCCAAAAGAAGGCGATAAAATCCTTGATGTTGCCTCAGCACCCGGAAGTAAAGTTACTCAGATTGCAGATTTAACAAAAAATAATTCTACAATAGATGCTATTGAGCCGGATTACATAAGGATGGAAAGACTAAAATACAATATTAATCTACTCGGAGCAAATGTGAATTTGTATAAATCAACCTTTCAAAATTTCTGTAAAATTCACAATGAACCTTATGATAAAATACTTGCTGACCTTCCCTGCTCTGGTGAAGGCAGGTTTAATATTTATGACAAACCGTCTTATTCTCTCTGGTGCAAAAATAATATCCCGCGTCTGGCAAGACTGCAAAAAGACATATTGAAAAAAGCCATATCACTGCTTAAAATCGGAGGGACAATCGTTTATTCTACATGCACTTTAAACTATTATGAAAATGAAGAAGTCGTTGACGAAATATTGAAAGATGAAGAATTTAAAATTGAAATAATCGATATATCACAGAAATTAAAAGATATAAAAGAAGCAATTAAACCAATAACCGAAATCGAGGGGAAGCTTTTTGATAAATCGATAAACAAATCACTGCGCATCATGCCTTCTGAAAGATTTGAAGGTTTTTTTATCTGCAAAATGAAACGGGTAAAATAATACTATAAATCCTTACCTATTTCTATTGCAAGAGGACCGGTTGGATTTTCAACTCCCTCAAAGTGATAGTAGTATTTCTTTTCACTATTCTCCTGGATATTATTTATTATCAGCTTGCCGATATTAGTAGAATATTCCTTATCCTTATCAAGTTGCAGTTTATTAGGCGTAATAAACGATCCTTCCCATTTTACCAGAAATGCATTTTGAGGTATGGTATAATTGATGCCAGCCTCGACTTCAACATTATTCAACTTAATAATGCCCTTCCAGACTCCCATAATAACTTTCCTCCATAAATTAATTATATACTTAAAAAGGCAAATATTGCAATAATTTTGAATAATTTATAAAGTCCTATTACATTATTGATGTTTAATCTTATTTAAATATTAATAATTTTAATAACCGCCCTTAAGCTGCATCAATTTGTAAATCTCTGTATCAATAAAAAGCTGGTTGTTAGTTATCTTTAAATCATTGATATTCTCGCTCATCAATTGTATCGATTGTCCACTGGAGCCGTAAGTATTAAGCATTATGAAAAAAAGAACATTGTTATTATCCAGCCATGCAGGATAAACCTGAACAGTAGATGAATTTACCGATACTGTATCAAGAGATTTTTCTGAAAGCATTTTTATGGCTTTTGATCCAGCATCTATAACACCCAGACTTGAATTATATGAACCTTCTTCCTTATATTTAATTAACAGCTTTGCACCGTCAGGAGAATAAACCGCATAATTAATCCTATTACCTGATATCCTGCCAATATTAGGAGACTTCTGGTTGTAAATGAAACAATAAGTATCGCTTGTCATATTTTCTGGAAAATCATTCAATTTGTTACCTGCATCGATTGCGATAAAAGCAATATCATTTTTAAAAATATCGATACTGCCTGCTGATTTTGATACAAAAACTTTTGTTAAAGCTTCAGACTTACCTGAATCAGCCGTATATTTTATTAATTCTCCCAGCAATATGTCTGAATTATTCTTATTTTTCTTTAAAACCTTAATAAAAATAAGGGCTTTACCGTCAACCCATTTATGAATATCGCCTGTATTTTTGGCAAATACCTTTGACATCCCATCTTTTACAGATATTAAAGCCAGATCAGCAACGGACATATCCGTGTCTTCTCCTGCCTGCGCAACCGAAATATAACTGCCGTCAGTAGACCATTCCATTTGAGTTATGATTTTTGCAACACTGTATATTTGCTTTTTATTGCCTTTTTTATCGATTAAAACAACAGAAGTATTTGAGGAATCCTTATTTTCTTTAACCGTACAGGCAACTACATCCTCTTTTGGAGACCACCTGACAATAACAGGTACCGTAGGCTGCCCGTAGTTCCAATCCAAAACATCAAGTTTTTGCTTTTTTAAATCAACAAAAAAAACACCTTCCGATCTAGCAAACGCGATTTCACCTTTGCTATTAATGCTCAATGAAATAGGTTCGCAACCAAAAAGGATAAACAAGAATACAATAATACATAATTTAAACAGTAACTTGAAAAAGTTTTTCATTATAAAACACTCCTTTAAAACAAAATTTATTAAATTATTCCCTTTTCGCACCTAACCATTTTTACGATCAAAAAGTATTTAGATCAATTCTTTTTGCTCTTTACCTGCAAAAAAAGTTAAGGACAGCCAATATGGAATACTTTTAAATATAAATTCTTTAAAAATAATCGCTTTTCCTGTAAATATTATATCAGAATTCATTCTGGTATATCTTAAAATTTAAAATTTTCAATAAATTTATAAAAAAAAATTTCAACATATTTTATTGAAAATTCTAATAAATATTCGCATTAGCTATTATTTGACTTTTTATTAGCTATGGGATATAATAACTTTGAGTTTAATGTTAAATAAATTGACATATATTATCCGATAATTTGACTTAGTAAGGATAATTTCTACTTTTTCTTTAGGAGGATATAATATAATGCTGGTAAGAAATATTATAAAAAATTTGTTTAGGAAAATCTTTATTCTTATTTTATTGTCAAGCCTAACAAATATTTATTCTCAATCTAATGATGATTTTCAGAATACAACCTCTGACATCGAGAAACAAAATAAAGATACTAAACAAATGGAAATAAAAAATCTCCAAAAAAAATTAGATGAAAATAACAAGGAAATAAGTAACTTAAATAAGGATTTAGCTAATTATCTTAAAAATATAAGCAATATAAATAATGAACTTATTAAATCTCTGGACAACGGCGAAATTAAAATATTAAATGAGAAAAAAAACCAGCTTTTAACGAATAAAATCGAAACCTCTTTAAAAATCACGGAATTAAAAATAGAAAATTTAAAGATAAGCAAGACTATAAAGGATTTAAAAAATAATGATTACCTTTTAGCGGATGGAAAATTCAACTGGACAAAGACTTTTAATATAAAAAATAAACCTGCAGGTAAATGGCATATTTCTGTAAAAGCACAGGATGACATGAATAACTACAGCAGAGAAGAGGCAATTAATATAAATATCGATCCAAAATCCGATATTCCAACATTAACAGTAATAAATCCACAAGCTAACGGCAGGGTAACCAATAATTTAAGGATTGTCGGCACAGCTTATGATGATGACGAAGTTAAAGAGATTATCATATACCTTGACAAGGAAACCGATGAAAGAAAAGCAAGCGGTAAAGATTTTTGGTATTATGACCTTGATACATCAAATCTTGAAGACGGAATACATTCAATAAAAGTTAAGGTTAGTGATATAAATGGAGTTTCAAGCAAGGAAATTATTGTGCCATTTAGACTCGACAGAATGAGTCCAATCTTGAGTATTGAAAATACACCCAAAGAATTAACCGTATCTGGTAAAATAAATATTTCCGGTAAGGCTACAGATAAAAATGGGATCAAATCGGTCGAATATTCCACTAATGAAAGAATAAGTTTTAACAAGGCATCCAGTTTAAAACTCGATAAAAATAATACAGTAGCTTCATGGGGAGTAAATCTGAATTCCGAAGACTTAGTTGACGGAATGCAGACGATCTGGATCAAGGCTGTTGATACGACAGGTTCAGAGTCTTACGAATCTTTAACATTTGTAATAGACCACAGGATACCTATAATAAAAATTCAGTACCCTAAAGATAAAGAGAAGGTAGATGGGAAATTTAGAGTATTTGGATTTGCTGATGATAATGTCGGAATAAAAAAGATAACTTTTTCGATAAAAGGAGCAGGACCTCTAGAAAAACCTCAGGAAGTAAAAATGATGCCGGGGAATCCATTTTGGTCTTATGATGTGGATATATCAAATCTTAAAAACGGCACCTATCAATTAATCGCAGCAGTACAGGATGTTTCCGGTAATACAACTACAACATCAATAAATGTTGAAAAGGATGGAAATCTTGATAAGCCAAAATTAGTATTAAAGAGCCTTAAAAAAGGAGATAGAGTATCGTCAACATTAAATTTATTCGCAAAAGTATACGATGACGACGCCAATAAAGAAGTCAACATCAAAATATACAAAAAAGGCAATAACACTACAGTATATGAAGATACTGTGCCGGCTAAATACAGTCTTATCAAAGACATAAATTTAACAGATTATAATCAATTTACCGAAGGTGAATACACTGTAGACTTAACCCCTGTGGATATAAACGGGATATCCGGTGATAAAGTTACGGAAAGCTTCTGGATAGAAAGAAACTTCCCAAGATTCGATCTTAAATCGATAAACAAATGGGCAGGCAAATCGTTTAACAGTAAAATAGATTTTAATTTTAATATCATAAAATTTGGCGAATTAAAATCACTCAAGTATTCTATAATAGACCCAAGTAATTATACAGAAATAATAAAACCTTCTGATATAAGGTTTAAAAAATCCAAAGAATCTGGAATTTATGAGACTGAAAACGCAGGATTTGAATTATCAAAAAACAAAAATATTCCTGACGGTTTTGTATTAATAAAACTCGATGCAACAGATATTTCCAATAACACAGCATCACTACTTGTACCTGTTATTATTGATACCAAAATGCCAGTCATTTCAGCACCTAAAATAGACAATGCAAAAGGCATGACGCAAGACGAGTCGTTATCGATTAACGATAATTTTATTTTAAAATCAATTAATGTAAACATATCATCAACCGATAAAAAATTTGCCACAGTTAATCTAACAAAAGATGACATCGGAAGCTTAAAAGAAATAGATTTAAAAGCTAAAGATGAGACAGGTAAATTAAATGAATATACGCTAAACATAGAAGCTTCGGATATTGCGGGAAATAGCGTAAAATCAAGTCTAAAAATTAACTTCAAGGATCCAAAACAGGATTCTTATAAAATAGCAATAACCGCATCGACAAACGATAATACAGTCTATTCAAACATCCCGTTAGTTTTTAAATTGCAGGATGATCTTGGCCTCGAAACTTTGGATTCTACTATTTTCTGCTTCATGCCAAGCACTTATAATAACCCTTTGCTTAATTATGAAAAAATAAAAAAACAGCCTGAAATCGTTGATGAGGTAAACGGCATTTTTGTATACAAATTCAGCGATGAAGAAAAATCAGGAATGAAATCCGGCATTAATAAAGCCAACCTGACTTTTAACAGTACCGCTGGCGGCAAACAGGCTCAGAATGTGACAATTTCTGTCAATCTATTAAATGATATATCAGATCCCGTATCAGGAATAATCTGGCCTCTTCCTTACCTGCCGTTTAATAACAACTTCACATTATACGGCAAAGCCAGTGATGACTCTGGTTTGATTGCTGTAAAATACATAACCGATGACAATCTGCCTCAGGAAATAGCAATCACAGATTTTGAGAAAAATATTCTTGGAAAAATAAACAGTAATGAAGATAAAAAAACAATTAATGATTCGTATTACAAAGATAAAACAAATTATAAATTAAAAAATAACCTTGAAGGTACAAATTTATTAGACTTATGCGATATATTTGATTCACTTGGCTATCAATTAAATTTTCAAGAAGCTAAAATAAATGCTTCAAAATCAGCAAATACAACCATGATACCTTATATCGATCCTCTGTTAAAAGGCAAAACAAGATCGCTTGCAGATTTTGCCGGTGAACAAAAAATAAATATTTCTCAAAATGACAATATTTATGAATTCAATGTGAACATTAGCAATATGAAAGAAGGAGAACATGCGGTCTACATTAAGATCAATGATCCTTCGGGAAGACTCCTTGTAAAAAAGGGAATATTTATAATAGACAAAACTCCTCCTGAAGTTAATGCATGGTCATTAAAACCTCAAGTTGTTTTTGAAAACATCGATAAAAAAAAGGAAGACGAGAAAAAGCCAGTAACAAAAAAGAAAATCACAACTTCTAAAGATAAAAATAATAAAAATAATAATGAAAAAACAGAAATTCAGGATGATTCTCAAATCAATGAAAATACAAACACAGGGAAAAGAGACAAAGTCAACGGAGAAATAACATTAAGAGGCGAAGCAAAAGATAACAATTACATAAGCAATGTATTGATAATGTACAATGGCAAAAATATTACTGCAGACGGCGCAAAAATATGGGAATCAGCTTATAATTTAAATGGTATAAAAGATGTTGTAGCAAAAGAAGGTGAAGAAACTCCATACACAATAAATATTTCAGCGGTAGATCTTGCGGGAAACATTACAAACATCGGTAAGGATATTATCATTGACAAGACCGAGGATATACCTAAAATATTCATACAAAAGCCAGCAGTCGAAAACCAAAGGTTTAATGGAGATGTCGCTGTTTCAGGTATTGCAATAGATGACGATATAGTTGATTATATTGAATTTAGATTGGATTATAATTCAAATTACAGTGATTCAAAAACAGGCGGATGGGAAAAAATAGACTTTGACAAAGTGACAGGCGCATGGTTTAAGAATATCCCTAATGAATCTTTAAAATCAGGCATTCATACAATTGAAGTACAGGCTACCGATATCTACGGTGCTAAAAGTAAAATTAAAAAGATTTCATTTCATCTTGATATGGAAAACCCAACAATAAATATTGGTTCGCCAAGGACCGGTCAATATCTAAGCGGTGAAACGGTAATAATAGGCAAATCTACCGATCCAAACGGAATTGATTCCGTTAAGATAAGCACAAATTACGGCTGGTCATTCGTCCAGGCTGAAGGTAATGAAAGTTGGAGATATTATTTTGATTCTAAATCTGTACCGGACGGTGCAATGAGAGTTTTAATAAAATCAACCGACAAGGCTGGCTCCGAAGGATTTTCGTTCGCTCTGTATAATATTGATAATACTCCACCCGAAATCAATATACTCCTGCCAAAAGACGGTATGAAAATCAATAACAAGTTTAGAATCATAGGAAGAGCGAGGGATAATATTGGCATTGATAGTGTAAGGATTTATATAAATACTGATGAAATAATAAAAAGCAAGGATGCCGATCAGGACGGCTATGTCCCTGTTATAGGCAAGGAAGCATGGTATTATGATCTTGATGTTACAAACTGGAATACCGAAAAAACTTATCAATTAATCGCAGTGGTAAAAGATCTTGCAGGTAATACATCTGAAAAATCAATGAATTTCACTGTTGACCCAAAATCTGATATACCTTCTGTCGAAGTTATTCAGCCTCAACCTGGACAGCATCTCACCGGAGAAGTAATTAACTTTTTTGGCACTGCTTATGATGACGATGGTATAGACTCAGTTTATATAAAAATCGATGATGAAAAAGAGGTTCAAGTTAAAGGAACCAATACATGGCAGTATACATTGCCGACTGTAAATTTGAGCCCTGGGGCACATAAGGTCACATTTTATTCTATAGAAAAAACAACTGAAGGTTCAAAAACTCAAAAAAAATCTGGTCCTATCTCCAGAATTTTTTACTATGATGAAGCTGGTCCAGTAATCACTGTTGACTCACATATAAATGGAGCTCCTATCGAGCATAGGCCATGGATGTACGGCTCTGCAACATATTTTGAAAATAACCTTATTCTAAAAATCAAACGAAAAATTCAGGAAACAAAATACGAGCAATTTAAAGTTAAATACAGAAGAACACCAGAATTAATTCCTGATGTTGATAAAATACCAGTATCAAAATCGGAAGTTGACAATGAAATGGCTAAATATTTAAGAAACAATAAAATAAAAGCAGTGTATTTATCATTGGATAACGGCAAGACATTCATTAAAAACAGATGGGGTATATTGCCAAAATGGAAGATGAGATTACAAACTCAATTATTGGACAATGGTAACCATACTATCCAGATTAAAACGGTATCTTCAAATAACAAAGAGAGTATACAATATTTTAGAGCGATTATTGACAGGAATATTCCGGAAGTAATGATAGATAAACCTAGAGAGAATTCAAAATATAATGATAGCCTTTATGTCAGAGGATCGGCTAATGACAATGGCAATATCGAAAGAGTCGAGATTGCATTGAAGCGCTGGGATAAAAACCTAGGTAAAATACCAAAATTTGTACAAGGTATTTATGTATGGCTTCAGGCATTCAGCGGTCCATGGATATCAGGCGGATTTGGATTAACTTTCTTTGAAGATGTTGTTAGGATTGAGGGCTTATTCGGCTGGACTCCGACCAGAAGCAATTTAAAAGATCTGGGGATGGATCCAGACAATGTACCCGATGGCATCTTAAGAACTTCAAAGACTAGTACTGGTTATAACCCAAGATATTCAGGTTTTACAACTGGAGGCAAATTACTCGCAAGAATCATAGAAATACCATTTGAATTTTTTGGTGGCGAGGACTTAAAGGATTTATCGATTACAATAAGCATCGGATGCGGATTCTATTGGTTTACGGGATTCGGAGGCGCTACTGCAGAGACTGATAATTCGTATTATGAGGCAAGACATCCCGAAAATCCAAAATACCTACCTCTTGAAGACGGCAAGGTAATAGGTGGATTCATGTATCAGATTGACCTTATAAGGATCGAGCGTCTGGGCGGATTTAGAAAATTTGCAATATATTTTGAGAATGCCTTTTATTTTGTTGCTTCCGAAATCGAGGGAGGACTTGTACCTCAATTTGGATTTGGTGTCAGAAGTGCATTCTTCTAAAAAAAATAATAAAATGCAGATTGATAAAAAACTTTTTGAAAATATTCTCTATACAAATAACCGCCCTGATATCGTAATGATAAAAGGCAAAGGCTCTTATTTGTGGGACATTAAAGGCAAAAGGTATCTTGATTTTATTAGCGGCTGGGCTGTGAATTCTTTGGGGCATTCTCATAAAGTAATATCAAAGACTCTTAGAAAACAAAGTAAAATTTTAATCAATACCAGCCCTTCTTATTATAACATCAACCAGCTTGAATTCGCTGACCTTCTTGTAAAAAATACGATATTTCAAAAAGTCTTTTTTTGCTCAACCGGAGCCGAAGCAAATGAAAGTGCGATAAAACTTGCTAGAAAATATGGGAAGATTAAAAAAAACGGAGCCTATGAAATAATAACATTAAAGAATTCTTTTCATGGCAGAACACTTGCTACCATGTCTGCTTCAGGGAAACCTTCTTTTAAAAACCTGTTCGAACCAAAGGTACCCGGGTTTCATCATGTACAAATGAATAATATTGATGAGTTAAAATCAAAGATAACCGATAAAATATGCGCCATCATGCTGGAACCAATACAGGGAGAAGGCGGAGTTTATGAAGTCGAAAAGGGTTTTGTCGATGAAATATGTAATATATGCCGGGAAAACAAGATTCTCTTGATATTCGATGAAATTCAAACTGGATTTGCAAGAACTGGAAAACTTTTTTATTATCAGCATTATGATTTTTCTCCAGACATTATGACTGTGGCAAAAGGAATAGGTGGAGGATTCCCTCTTGCAGCTATGCTATGCAAAAAAGAGCTTGATATCTTTGATGCAGGCGAACAGGGAGGCACATTCCGTGACACAAGCCTGGGGACAGAGCTTGGCAAAGAAATCTTAAAAGAGATAATTAAGAAAAAACTCTGGGAAAAAGTTGCTGAAAACGGCGCATATACTATTGAAAAGCTAAAATTATTGAAAAGCAAATATCCAGTTAAAAATATCCGTGGCAAGGGACTTTTAATAGGCTTTGATCTTGAAGGGTGCAATATCGATAGATTAAGAGACAACTGTTTAAAAAACGGTTTATTAATAAACACCCCGCAGCCTGAAACCGTAAGATTGATACCGGATCTTAATGTCAGCAAAAAATCAATAGATTTGATGATCGATATTATAGAAAGAACAATAAAAGAGACATAAAAATAGTTTAAATCGATTAAATTGTATACAAAATTATCGTTTATATAAAATTTTTTGTAATCACAGTAAATATGGATGATCAATTAATAGACAGGATAGCCCTCTATTATTTAAAAAATATGAATTAATTATCTCATACGGGGCATAAAAATTTTTTTTAATACGATTTTTTATTTTATGATTCATGGCAATCCGCTATGTAATTTTTTATTCTACCTATTTATTATAATACTAGGATTTCATAGAATTATTAAAGAATTTTTATAATGTTTTTTTCAGTCCATAGGGGAATTTCTAGAGAATTAACTATTAATATTGACTTATTATCTAATAATATTTAATATATTTTCTTTAAGTATTATGCTAAATAGCTTTTTATAATTAAAAGCATTTCAGTTGCCTGTCAAGTACTCAAAAGTAAATATAAAATAAATTTTTAAATAAAAAAACATTGTTGATATTACTTTAGTACCCAGCGCAAAGGAGGATAAAAATGAAAAGCCGCTTATATATTTCAATCATGGAATTATTTTTGATAACTTTATTGTTGTCCTGTACTTATAAATATAAAATATCAGTAAAGCCAGATGATGCGGTAATTGTTGCTGGAGATATTTTATTAAAAAATAATGAAACATTTAAAACAAAAAGCAATAAAATCCTGATAAGTTGTAAAAGACGTCATTATATAGATTATAAAGAAGCAATCAGTAATTCGAATATTTTTTCTTCAAAAAATGTCAATATAACGATGCAGAAAGAAAAATACAATATTAGAATAAATACTCTTGAAGGCAGTTCTGAAGTATTTTTTAATGGCAGTAAAATCGGCACAACTCCTTTTAGTCATGATTTTGAATATGGAACTTATGATCTTGTTTTAAAAAAAAATAATTTCGCAGATCAAACCATAAGACTTGAGGCAAAAGCTAACTGCACTATAAATTATTCTCATAAAAAAGATAAAATTTTATTAAAACAGGTTGGAGTATTTGACTGCGGTGAACAGCCTAAGCAGGTAATTTATTCGCCTGACGACAAATACATATTCATCCCTCTTTTAGCTGGAGATGGTTTCCAGGTTTTTAACAACGAAACATACAATATGGATTATTACATAAAACCACCGGATCCAAAAAAGTGCATGGGATTCCCTGAAGGATTATTCATCCTTGAGAAAAATTCATTCATGGTTTCCCAGATGACAACCGGTAAAATATATGAATATTCTTATCCTGACCTGCAGTACAAAAGAACAATTGACTCAAAAGGGATGTGGACAAAATTCCTTGCTTGGTCGCATGAGTTGCAGGTTGTTGCAGCATCAAACTGGGAAACCAATGATATATCAATAATCAATTATAACGATGGCAAAGTTATCAAATTAATTAAAACAGCTCTGTCCCCCAGAGGACTTGCGTTTACCAAAGATGGTAAGTATTTATATGCTACAGCATTCGATGGAGGAGAAATATATAAAATCAGTACAAAAGAATGGAAAATAGAAAAAAAAATATCAAAAGTCAATGCTGCAATGCGTCATATTGAATTAACTAATGATGAAAAAAAAGCCTATGTTAGCAATATGCATCACAGTGAAATTTATGAAATCGATACCGACAAATTTGAAATTTTAAATATATTTAAGGTTGACTATAATCCAAATTCCATAGCTCTGACCCCCGATAACAGATTGCTTTTTGTATCCTGCAGAGGACCAAATGATCCTGAAACATATCTTACAAGAAGTCCACGAAACGGCAGAAATGCAATTATTGACCTTACAACAAAAAAAATAATTGGGACTATCGAAGGCGGTAACCAACCTACAGGCCTTGATGTTTCAAATGACGGGAATTATGTTTGTTTCTCAAATTTCAGGGATAACAATATAGAAATATATTATATCGGAGATTTCAATAAATGAAGGAAAATGAAAAACATCTTGATCTTGAGTTGCTTTTATTTTTTATCTTTATAAGTTTTGTTACATTTTTTTTCTATGTCTTCAGGCATCCACTTTTCCCTGCATTAGTTATAGGAGGTGGCAAGAGCAACATTTATAATCTCTTCAAAGCTTATTTACCTGATATGATTGTATATTTATCGGTTTTTATACCCTATATAATTATTATTATAAGTCTTATTATTTATAAGCTCGTTAAAAAAAATAAAATTTCGGACAATATCATGGTAATATTGTTTTTTCCACTTATATCTTTTTTTACCAAAGGTATGTCTTTAATAGATATTTATGCAGAAAATGACCTTCTTTTTTTCGTACTAAAAATATTAAAAGATAATATAACCTTTTATATTTTTATATTTATCGGTCCCTTACTTTTGCTTATACATTATATAATTTTTTCTATCTTGAAAAAAAATAGTAATAACAAATAAATGGAGTATCTCTATTTGAAAGAATCAAATTTTAAAAGCGGTTTTGCAGTTTTAATCGGAAGACCTTCAACGGGAAAGTCAACTTTGATCAACAATATCTGCGGTTATAAAATTTCGGCAGTATCTAACACACCTCAAACCACTCAATATATTATCAGAGGGATTTATAATGACGATGAAAGCCAGATCATATTCATAGATACACCAGGGTATCATCACTATGATTCTAATTTAAACAAAGGATTATCCAACTTAGCTGTAAGAACTTTAAAAGAAGCTGATATTATTTTATATCTTGTTGATTTGTCTAAAAATTTCGGAGAAGAAGAAGATGCAATAATAAAAAAACTAAAATCGTCTGCGGTACCAATAATTTTAGTTTACAACAAATTAGATTTAAAAAATAACGAGTCGTTAATCTTACAAAAAGATATAGAATCCCGTTTAGAGATACAATACAAAATAGAAATATCAAGTCTCAATGGCACAAACGTAAAAACGTTAATCTCATTAATTAAATCATTGTTACCAGAAGGGCCCATGTATTATCCTCCTGAATTTGTCACAGATCAGACGATCCCTTTTAGGATAAAAGAAATCATAAGGGAAAAAATATGCAATTTCATGAAAGATGAAATACCTCATGCTACTTATGTTGATATCGAAAAACTTGATGTTACAGATAAAAAAATTACTGCTTATGCTTTAATATTTATTGAAAGGGAAAGCCAGAAAGGCATGATAATCGGTAAGGGTGGTAAAATGATAAAAAAAATCGGAGAATCTGCCCGCATAGACTTAAAAGAAATATTCGAAAGAGACATCGATTTATTTATTAATGTTAAAACTCATTATAAATGGCGACGTAAAGATGATTTTTTAAAGAAAAAATTCAATTTGAGTAATGAATGATAAAAAAATTACAATCTCTCTCCACCGTCAACATATAAAATTTCACCCGTGATATATTGATTCGTTATTAGAAACTCAACAGCATTAACAATGTCTTTAGGTTCGCCTTTTCTTTTTAACGGCAAATTTTTTGCCAATTCATCAAGATAACTTTTATCTTTTCCTTCAGGCTCTAAAATCAACCCAGGACAGACTCCATTAACCCTTATATCAGGAGCAAACTCTTTCGCCGACATTAATGTAAGATCAGCGAGTGCTTTTTTTGTAAGAGTATAAACCGAGTAATTATAATTATTTTTTGAAATTTTTGTATCAAGGATATTTATTATCACGCCTTTTTTTATAATCTTAGCAAAATCTCTTGATAAGATATAAGGAGCTTTTAAATTGATATTAACAGTTTTATTAAATAATTCTATAGATGTATCAAGCATCTTTGCTCTAATAAATATTGAAGCATTATTTATAAGTACTTCAAGATTATTAAATCTACCATAAACATCATTGATTAAAAACTCTGTACTCTTTTCATCGGATAAATCGTATCCAAATATTTCTACATCTACACCAAATTTTTTGATTTCATTATAAAGTATTTTTGCATCATTAATGCTGTTATTATAATGAATAGCTATATCATAACCTGAAGAAGCCAGCCTTATTGCAATCTCCCTGCCGATTCTTTTGGCACATCCTGTTATCAGTACAGCTTTATTCATCTCATATTCCTTTATTCAGAAAAATATATCTTAAGAAATTTTTTAAAAAAATATATTATTTCATTCAATCCATATTTTAAACGTCTTTAAATTACAACAATTATTTGCAGTTAAAACAACTTTAGTTGTATACCACATTAATAAAATTGTTGCAAATATCATAACTTATGCACAATAATTTAACAACAAATTAAAAATTTCATCAAAGCTTATAATTTATCGAAATGATTATTTAGCGGACTTGATTTCTTAAATAATTTTTAAAACATCCCGTACTCTTTAATAATAATATTGAACAACAAGCAAAAATATAAAAAAATTGTACGGGAGTAGAATTCTAGAAAAAAATATTAATATCTTTCTTTACGGAACCCTCTATTATTAAACCTTCTATTATTAGGTTTATCTTGCTTATCAAAAGCTGCATTAACTTTTAATTTTCTTCCTTCAAAATCTTTGCCGTTAAGCTCATTGATGATTTGCTGAGCGGCATCCTCGGAAGCCATTTCAACGAATGCAAAACCTTTAGATTTGCCAGTAATTTTGTCGATAATCAAGTTTAAAGATGAGACTTCACCATACTGTGAAAACAACTCATTTAAACTGCTTTCATTAGTGCTGTAGTTTAAATTACCTACATAAACTTTTGTAGACATTCCATGCCCCAGAAAATAAATAAAAAAAAATAAATTAGTTTATCAACGATAAACCATTCTAGTGGTTACTTCGTCTTTTTCTGGATAAACGTGAATTAAATAATAAGTTAAAAAAGCCTTTACTTTTTAATATTAATATCTAAATTATTTTTATCCAAAAACAAAAATAACAAAAGAACTAAATAATAATTTATAATTTTCAATAAACATTGTCAATAAAAATATTCTAATAATTGTAATTTTTATAAAATAATAGGCTTTAAGTTATAAAACCTAAAGTCTACATTATTATTAAAAAATTGTCCTTTAAAATAAAATCCTATTAATCCAATAGTATAATACCGCATTCTGCTGTATTCATTGTTTTATTAATGAATATTTTATCATTTTATAAAATGTCCAATTATGCTATCTGTGCTTATATTTGTTATTAATTGAATGGAAATTATTTATGATCACAAGTTTAATTATTTAGAGAAATAAAAAGTGATTTTTATTTACCAAGCAGTCCAAGAATCCCGTTTATCAGAGTCAACGGATGAAACGGACAGCCCGGGATAAATAAATCCGCTTTATATTTTTTTAGGAATTCCCTGTTTACTGCATCCGAGTCAGCGAACATCCCACCCGATATTGCACAGGCTCCTGCCAAAACTATAATTTTGGGGTCAGAGCTCGATAAAAATGTTTCTTCCAGGGCATAAGCCATGTTCTTTGTTATCGGTCCTGTGATTATAACACCGTCTGCATGACGGGGCGAGGCTACTACGTCTATACCGAATCTCCCCATATCAAAATTTACATTCCCCGAAGCGTTTAACTCAAGCTCGCAGGCATTGCAACCTCCGGCTGAGACAGATCTTAATTTCAGCGAATTGCCGAAAATGCTTTTGATTTTTTTGTTGGATTCAAAAGCTCTTTTTTCATAATCGATAATTGACGTTTTTTCGGTTACGATAAGATTTTCTCTTGACGAAGCCGCTGTTTTATGGAAATTGTTGAATTTAATCGCCCGAGGTTTACACACTCTCTCGCAATCCCTGCAGAATATGCATTTTCCCAAATCAACCGACAATTGTCCGGTTTTTATTGCACCTGTCGGACAAACCGATATGCACTTTAGACAATTGTTACAGTCATTGTTTTTTAATTCAGGGAAACCCACATATCTATCATGTAAAACCGCTTTTTTAACATCTTTAATAGCCTGATTGCCATGAATAATTCTTGATTTAAATAAATTCAGCATAATTTATTCTCCAGTATTATAAATCAAAACCACAATACGAAAGATTAAAACTCTTGTTGCATAGAGGGAAATCTGAAATCTCATTGTTTCTAACAGCAAGAGCAAGCCCCATCCAGTTGTTAAACGAAGGATCTTTAATCTTGTATTTTATCAATTTCCCTTTTTTATCCGTTGCGGCAACATGTACTATCTCGCCTCGCCAGCCCTCAACCATTGATACAGTGAGACTCTCGGGCTTTAACTTTCTTGGAACATCTATTGATAATTCTCCTGATGAAAGATTGTCAAGATGCTCTATTACGAACTTTAGCGATTGAACGGTTTCAAGATATCTCAAGTACGATCGCGCAAAAACATCCCCTGACTCTATTACTCTTTTAAATACTGGAGAGTAACTATAAACTCCTGCAGGATGATCCTGTCTGATATCGATACCTACACCAGAAGCCCTAGCGGATAAACCAACAAGCCCAACGCTTTGAGCTTGTTTATTTGTAACTATGCCGGTTTCTTCAAGCCTTGACAGCACCGTTGCCTGTGAAAACATCATCTCAGAGTAGATTTGCACATCTTTTAAAACCTTGTTTAATGTCTTTTTAATTGATTCTGTATCTTGAGGTGCTATATCGTAATTCACCCCGCCTGTTTTTATCAATCCCCTGCCAAACCTGCTGCCGCATATCAATAACAGCGAGTTTATGACGAGCGTTCTTGTCGCCTGAAATACTGAACTCCCCATTAAAAAAGCTATGTCCCCTGCTATAGCGGACAGATCACCGATATGTATAGCAGCTCTTTCAAGTTCAAGTGCGATTCCTCTTATTTCCATTGCCCTTGAAGAAACTTCAATGCCCAGGAGTGTTTCCATGGCATGAACGAAGGCAAGGTTATGCGCAATTGTCGTGTCACCTGCAATTGATTCTGCAAGATGGGAAGAATAATCATTTTTATTTACTTTTTTTAAAATAAGATTTTCTATGTCTCTGTGCTGATAGCCAAGTTGAATCTCAAGATGAAGGATTTTTTCACCGCTACATATAAATCTGAAATGGCCAGGCTCTATAACTCCCGCATGAACGGGACCGACCCCCACTTCATGGAGAGACTCGTCATCTATTTTATAAAAAGGATAATCCTCTATTTTATAGTCCATCATGGTTTTTACAGGATATCTCACGGGTTTTAACCACGGATGTCCCAAAGGGATGATTCCCGTATCCTCGTATAACTCCCTCTCAAACATGTTGAATGCAGGGATATCTTTGGTTATCGATGGATAGCAATTATTTTTGTCTATCTGTGTTGAAGTTATAAGTAAATTTGATTTTTCATCATCAGATAGTACCGTATAAATATAAGGTTTCATATAAAATAATGATATCACTCTTTTAGAATCTTTTGATTTTTCGATTATCTCATTACAAAAATTACTGATTGAGAGCAAGGGGATATCATTGATTTTAACAGACTGATTATTTTTTGTTATAAGCCATTTCATTTAAAATTCCTTATAGATCAGGGTTAACCCTGTGGTTACCTAAAATATTTGAGAACAAGGGATTGCAAACCCTTGTTTTATTTTGTCCAAAACCCTATTGCATTCTCAAAAATAATGTTTAATTTTCCGATCAATCCCAAACCGATTAGCATAAGTAAAAGTAAAAATAAAATCTGTGGCGCATAAAAAAACACTGACATCTTTTTTGTCCTTACTTCGCTGTCGCCGGAAGTCATTTTAAAAATTTTTCTTGCCATACCAAATAGTATAATTGCCAGAAATATAAAAAACATAGCGAACAGTAAATATTCTTTGCGTTCGATGAAAGATTTTGCGATCAAAAAATCGCTGAAAAAAAGCGGAGACGGAGGTATTCCTGCTATTGCTATAAAAGAAAATATCCATAACCATCCGGTTAATTTGTCTTTTTTTATTAAGCCTCTTATCCCCCCGATTTTTTTTGTTTCATACAAGGTAAGTATGTTGCCACTTGTGAGAAACAATGAAGCTTTTGCAAACGAGTGTCCGGCAAGGTGGATCAATGCGGCATATAAACCTGTCGTACCGAAGGTGATACCTATTGCGATTATCCCCATGTTTTCAATCGATGAATAGGCAAGCATTCTTTTATAATTATCAATTCTTAAAATGAATACCATACAGACGAATATCGAGAGGAATCCCATGATTTTTAATAGTATGCCTGCAAAATCCGCCAATCCCGATAATTCCATGATTCTGTAAAACCTTAATATGCCGATAAAGGCAGTATTTAAAAGTGTGCCAGAAAGCAGAGCCGAAATTGCTGAGGGTGCTTCGGAATGTGCATCAGGAAGCCATGCGTGTACAGGAGCCAGCCCCATCTTTGTCCCCAGCCCTATCAATATAAAAACAAACGAGAGTTTAAGCCACAATGGACTAATTGATTTTGCGTTTTTATATAGGTCATCGAAGAATAGTGATGAGTCTTTCGGTAATCCGGCTGACAAAAAAATTATTCCAACAAAAGCAAGTGCTATCCCTATAGAACAGATGAAAATATATTTCCATGAAGCTTCAAGCGAAGATTTTTTGTGGTCGAAATAAATAAGATAAGCGCTGGTTAAAGTGGTTGCCTCTATAAAAATCCAGAGCATTGCAAGATGAGCTGAAAGTATTACTCCTGTCATTGAAGAAACAAAGCATAGTATAAAAATGGAATTCAGTGTTTTGCTTTTGACATTAAGATCGGATTTTTTATTATAGCTAAAATGGTAAAATGATATCCCAAGAAAAAGCAAAGACAGCACTATTAAAAAGATTATATTTAAGTCATTTACCTTGAAATACGATGTAAAATCAGGTTTATAAAAATGTAAAATAATCGCAACAATAAAATGGAAAACAGAATAAACTATGATCGTCAGGCGATTCACAAGATCATTTTTAATAAAATGTATTATCAATGATAAAATCAACGGTATTACTATAAGCGCAGGTATAAGGTAACTAATCATTTATCAGTCCTTTAAATCGGTTAATTTTTCTATGTTGCTTGACTCGTACATATCATGGATTTTGTTCATGAATACGACAAAGAGGTATACTCCCACGAATATGTCAAGCAGTACGCCCAGCTCTATTATAATTGGCATTTTATTTTTTATAGACAGCATCAACAGGAAGATTCCGTTTTCAATCGTCATATAGCCCATTATGTGGGTTATGATTTTTTTTCTTACCATAATTATTAGTAAACCAGTCATGATCGTTGATACTGCAATCCCGAATAGCAGGGGATTTATGCTCTGCTTTAAAGTACTGGATATGAAAGCAGTGAAAAATCCTGAAATGAATATAAGTGATGTAAGAAATAGCACGGCAAAATTAGGTATAAAGGCAGACATATCCCTGTATAACTGATTTTTCTTTATAGACCTGAATAGCATCAACGGTATCAATACTGTTTTTACCGTTATGGTTTCCACAGCAAGAAATACGAAGTCAAAAATATCCATTTTGTTAAATTCAAGAACAACGATCAAAAATAAAATTACACCTTGAATACACAGAGACTTTATATATCCCTCGACCCTTGTTGTAACCGAAACATAGAGCATTGTTACACCGAATAGCACGATTAAAAAAACAGTCATTTTATTACTCCGTATTTAAAAAGCACTATGCTTGATAGAATTATCAATGATATTGATGTTGTAAGAAAAATGAATTTTGGAAGATAGATTAATTTTAATCTTGCAATAATTGACTCTATTAGACCGACGCAGATTGCAACAGCAATAATTATAAGTAAAAAAAGGATTATGGCAATATAAATATTAATGCCTGATGGTAACAACAGATTTGCAATTATTGAAGCAAACAAAAACATCTTCATATTGTTTGCATGCTGGATAAATGCAAGATCAACGCCCGAATTATCAAGCACCATCACCTCGTGTATCATGGTTAATTCCAGATGAGTATTTGGATCATCAACAGGCACCCTGCATCCTTCTATTAAAAGCATTATAAAAAAGTTTATAACGCTTAATATCAAAACAAGGCATATAAGCCATCCGGGTTTTTGAAAAACAGAAAATATTTTTTCAAAAGAATACTGTCCGCTTAACAGACTTAAAGATCCGAAACTTATAAAAAATCCGGGCTCTAAGAGGCTTGAAAAAAAAGCTTCCCTTGAAGCACCCATTCCTTCGAAGCTGCTACCTGTATCCATGCTTGACAGGATACTGCTAAATTTTGCCAAAGCAAGTATATATGCAAAAACAATAAAATCATAGCTAAAATTTATTATTGATTCGTGGTTTGCAAGGGGAAGCATTAATCCTGCGATGATAATACAGGATATACCGATCGATGGTGCGATTTGAAAAATGAATGAGGTCACATCACCGACAACGATTCCTTTTTTTAAGAGTTTGATAAAATCATATAAAGGCTGAAGTATTTTGGGACCTACCCTGCCTCCCATTATGGATTTTACTCTACCGATTATCCCTGCAAAAATAAAAGGGAAAAATAGTAATATCAAAATATTTATTACGATCATATCTTTATCCTAAAAGTATACGGCAAATATCACGGCTACGACAAGGAATAGCAAACCATATAAAATATACTGCTGCATGTTACCGCTTTGTATCCATGAGAATAAATCACTCATTTTCAGAATCAACTTTGATAAAGGTTTTATAATATAGTATTCAATTTTATCCATTGGTTTATTCTTTAATTCATGTTGTTTGGGGAATAACTCCAGTGTTTCATGAAGGATGTCTTTACTTTTTTGCTTAAAAAATATTTTTAAAAATCCGGCGTACCCCTTTGTGAAACTATCTGCTGTGTACTGTATTTTAGGGCTTAATTTTTTATAACCACATCCCCATGTTGTGCGTGTACTGATTTTTTTATACGTCAGTATGAATCTCAAGAAAAATATTAACGAGAATGTTCCGATTAAGATATAGAATACAAAAGATATTTTTTTTAATAAGCCTGCGGTTGATTCTAAAATAAAAACATTGTTTGTAAACAATGATACAGGCTTTTGCAGTAAAAACAGAGTATAACCGGGCAGCAAGCCGATTGCAATGATAGCGATCGCCATTATGATCATCGGTAAAATTAAGATGAATGAAGGCTTTTTAGCCTCGATTGCCGATTTGCTTCGCGGCTGCCCCAGAAAGGTTATAGACATTAACCTTGTGAAACTAAACAAGCACAATCCGCCAACGAATGCAAGAAGTGCAACAGAAATTATAGATATAAACAATAACATAGGTTTGTCAATCAATGCTAGCTTCAGTAAACCAAAATAAATTATGAACTTACTTATAAACCCATTAAACGGCGGGATTGCAGAAATTGCCATTACTCCAATAAAGGTTAAAAAAGTTAAAGCAGGCATTTTTTTTGATAATCCACCGAATAACTCTATGTTACGTTTATGAGTCACAAGATATACATTCCCTGCAGAATAAAAAAGCATACTTTTAAAAACTGAATGATTTAAGGTATGTAAGACTGCTCCGGCAAAACCGATGAATATAACAATTTTATTGCTATAACTTAAACCCATCAATCCCACGCCAATGCCAGAGAGAATTATACCAATGTTTTCAACACTCGAGTATGCAAGTATTTTTTTAATATCATTTTCCCGCAATGAAAAGAGTATACCCAGCACAGCACTTACAAGTCCTGTCACCAAAACAAGATATGCAATCCATACCTGGATGCTATCCATTATACTAATGATTCTTAAAATACCGTAAATACCGGTCTTTATCATAACGGCTGACATAATTGCGGATACGTGACTCGGTGCCGATGCATGTGCTTTTGGAAGCCATGTATGAAACGGGATCATCCCAGCTTTTATCCCAAAACCTATAAAAAATAAAATAAAGATAAATCCGTTTAAAGAGCCTTTAAAATCATTGAAATTTATAAAGCTGGTTTTTATTGATGTTAATATAAATCCAGTAAGCAATAATACAAACCCGATGTGCATGTATATCAAATAGTTTATGCTTGCTCTTACAACTTCCTTGTCATTATTCTCAAAATACACGAGAAAAAAAGATGACAACGACATCAACTCCCAGACTATTAAAAAAAACAGCATGTTTTGTGAAATAGCAACAAGAAGCATGGATATTATAAGAATACATAAAAAAAACAGGTGCACTCCGATGTTGTTGTTTTTGTTTAAATATTGTTTTAAATACCCGATCGAATAAATCGTTGAGATAAAGCTTACAATAATAATTATTAAAGTAAAAAATGCAGATAGAGGATCGATTAAGAATGCTATTTTACCAAGTGGATGGACAAACTCATATTTATCATTAATTCCTGCTAAAATATTTATAACTGGATAAAGTATCAGGATTGCACCTATGCCTGTGAAAATGCAAAAAATTTGAGCTTTAACTTTATCCGGCATTAATAATGCAAGTAAACCACCAGAAAAAATTACGATTAATCCTGCAATAAAATGATTGATGTTTAAAAAATAATTAATCATTTGTTCCATTTTTTTTCTTTCTCTTTTATATAGTCAAGCAGCGTTTTTTTTGTCGCTCTCGCTTTTAACAAGTTTATAAAATCTGCCTGCTGACATAAAAATGATATCTTTGATAGTATTTCAAGGTGCCTGTTTGGATTTGCACTTAATATTATAAACAGAGTATGCACATCAATACCGTCCATTGCATGATAACTAAAATCATTCATAAGATAGCATACCGATATGCTCTCACTGTCTATATCGGCGATTATTGGCGAACGCGGATGGGGTATTGCAATGCCGTTACCCACACTTGTAGGCATCATCTCCTCTCTTGCCAAAAGGATTTCGATCAGCTTTTTCTTTGAAATAACTTTTGGTATGGTTATCTTTCCTACAGCATCATTTATTATTTCAACAATGTTTTTTCCCCTTATACCGCTTTTTACTCCACCTCTTTGCACAAGCTCAGTAATGCTTACATGTTTTTTGCCAAACATCAGCATGTCAAGTCTATCAGCAGACAAATTTATTTTGTTTTTCAATATCCATTCTATAATTTCCTGCCTGTTAAACCTGTATTCATTCCTGATGCGGTATGAAGGAATTTTATTCTGTTTTATATATGTGATAATGTCTTTTTCTTTTTTGTCTAATAAATTTGCTAAATCTTTTAAATTAATGTCCATTTTTTAAAGCCTTTATTAATGAATAACAATAAGATTGTTTTCATTTTTTATCGAGAGTAAATATTTATCGTCTGGACTTTTTACTATTGGAAGAATAAAGCCATTCGGGCGATGTTTAATAATTGGATTATAAAAAAAATTATACTGTCTGAAGCCATATATTTTATTTTCTATATATGCCTTTAAGCGAATATTGTCAATATAGATAATATAAAAATTTTTTGCTATTCACCCAGTACAGATTTAACAGCAGCAAATTTTTATAATTGAGATGCTTGAAACCTCACTTTCTTCCCTTATCTAGCTTTAAGCAGATGAATCAATAATAAGATATAAATTTACATTACTGTCCGAAAGTTTGCCATAAATAAGCCTCTTTTTCCAAATTATTTTTT
>CAZHHK010000038.1:0-25936 GCA_964531405.1 uncultured Spirochaetales bacterium
CAATATTTACTAATTTTAAAAAATTCGATATAATACAATTAATCCTACTAAAAAATAAAGGCGATTAATAAATAATAAAAATTTTTAAATTTTTCATCTGTTTATTGATTTTTCTTAAAAAATAAATGATAATTAATATAATTAAAAAGAAAATCTAAATGATAAAAAAAGGAAATCAATTTAAAAAGAAAGTTGATCCGACTGCGAGAGTTCAGCTTATTAGAAAAGGCAATGAGTTTTTTTCAAAGGGTCAATTGGAACAGGCTGAAAAAATTTTTATAACAATCGACTACAAGGATGGTCTTGTAAGGCTTGGTGATTATTATCTAAAAAATAATAATTTATATAAGTGCGCTATGATGTACTTTATGTCTGAGAATCAATCGAAAATCAATGCTTTTTGCAAAAAAGCAGCATTGATAATAGAAAAAATGCTGAATGAAGATAAGATCAAAAATGATAAATTGAATGAATATAATAAAATATTAATAGATAAAAAAAGAATAATTAAGGACAAATAATTATGGATAGCAAAGAGTTTCCAGAACTTAATGATAATATTATGAAAGATTCATTAAATAATGAATCGGGTGAAAATAAAGAAAATTCTATTTTAAATACAATATCACAAGAGGGGTATGAATTCTTAAAAAACAATCAAATCGACAAAGCAAAGGAAAAATTTATCGAGTTGCTTGATATAGATCCAACAAATCCTTATGGATTGGTTGGTCTTGGAGACGTAGCAAGGAAAGAAAATGACAGCAATACAGCTATCGATTATTATTCAAAATGTCTAGAGTATCATCATGAAAATAAATATGCAACAATTGGTCTTGCTGATGCTTATAGAGATCTTGGAATGTTTAAAAAAGCGATTCAATTATGGGAACATTTTCTTGCATTATATGATGCCGATATTCCGATTTTAACAAGACTTGCTGATGCTTACAGAAAAATAGGTGATTATGAAAATTCAAAGAAATTTTATTTAAAGGTATTTGATATCGATCCAAATAATACTTATGCATTAGCTGGAATAGGTTACCTTTTTTTTGATAGAAAGTATTTTGACCTTGCATTGCAATATTGGCTTAGAATGCTTCAAATAGAGCCAGATAATATAAAGATACTTACTAACATAGGAAACTGCCATCGCAAGAAAAAAACATTTGAAGAAGGAATTCCTTACTTCGAAAAAGCATTACAGCTAAATCCGGATAATTTTTATGCATTATATGGACTTGCAGATTGTTACAGAGGATTAATGAGACATGATGAAAGTAAATTATTATGGCAAAAACTGCTAGAATTAAGTCCTGATAATAAGGTTATAATGACAAGACTCGCCGACGCATTAAGAAGCGTAAACGATCTTGATGAAGCAGAAAAATATTATAAAAAAGCATTAAATATTGATTATGATTATTATGCAGCTTTAGGGCTTGCTTTAATAAATAAGCAGAGGCAAAATTATAAAAAAGCAATCGAATCTTTATCACGGATGTATGACATGGATAAAACAAATGCACGTCTTGTGTATGAACTTGCTGACTGCTATAAATTAAATAAGGAATATGACAAGGGAATGACCATTTTAAAAAGATATATCGAATCAGGATATTCCAATAATATGGTTACAGAATTGTTTGAAGATTTCCGTAAAATTATGAATCAATAAATTGAAAACCTCTATTTTATCTTTAGAAGAACAGGATAAACTTAAAAATTCCGCATTTTTTGATAACCGTTTCAGATTAAAACAGATACTTGAATTTATATATTCAAAAAAAATTTTCGACTTTCAGGGTATGACAAATTTACCTTCAAAATTAAGAAACAATCTTGAAGCCAATTTTAGTATTATAAATATTAAAGAACATGATAAAAAAGTTTCAAAAGATGGCACCATAAAATTTTTATTTCATCTTGAAGACGATAATTATATTGAAAGCGTACTGTTAAAAGATATAAACGGCAGGTATACTTTTTGTATATCTACTCAAGTTGGATGCAAGATGAATTGCAGTTTTTGTATGACTGCAAAAATGGGTTTTATAAGAAATTTGCATTATACAGAGATTATTTCTCAAATTTTATTATTATCTAAAATTGCAAATAAAAGTTTCAATATTGTGTTTATGGGTATGGGTGAGCCTTTAGATAATTTTGATAATCTTTCAAAAACAATATCAGTACTAATCAGTAAATCGGGTTTTAAAATGTCTCCATCGAGAATAACAGTATCAACCTGTGGAATACTAAAAGAAATCATAAATTTACTAGAGCTTTTCCCTGAGATAAATATAGCATGTTCACTTAATTCGGCTATTCAATCAAAAAGAGAAAAAATCATGCCGATTGCAAAAAAATACAAATTATCCGAATTAATAAAAACACTAGATGAGGCAATTCACAGATATAAAAAAAGAATAACACTTGAATATGTGCTGATAAAAAATTTTAATTCGGGCAGAGAAGATATAAAAAAATTAAATGAACTTATAAAAAATAAAAAGAATTATTTAATAAATATTATTCCATACAATAATAATGAAAAAACAGATGAAAAAATCATAACTCTCTTTATGAAAGAATTATCATCTTCTGGTTTTAATGTTACAAGAAGATACAGAAGGGGAGGGGATATACAGGCTGATTGTGGACAATTGTACACTGATATATTAATTAAAAAAACAAAACAAATATAAATAAAGGATTATTTAATAATAAATTTTAATTCTGTCTTTTTAGATCTTTCATTATTTATATAAAGATAAGCCTTATAAGTACCAGTTTGAGGTTTTTTAAATGAAACAAAAGATTCATAAGTTTCTCCGATTGAATAGCTCTGTTTTTGTATTTCAACTGTTTTCTTATCGATAATCCGATCATTTATATCTAATAAAAGTAACTCCAATCTTAAATTTTTTTCCATAATTGTATTTTCATTTTTGGAAATATTTTTGATTTTAATCTTAAAATCTATATTTTTACTACTTTTCTTATTTTTTAAAGATAAAATATAAATAAAATCGCTATTTATTATAGAAGATGCGTTTGCTTTATTACCATAAAAAATTATAAACAAAACAAATAATAAAATAAGATTTATTATAAATAAATGAAAAGATCTATTTTTTTTGCTAAAAAAAGATTCTTTTTTACCGGGATCAATAATATTGGGATTATGAGCCATTGCCAGTCTTTCTTTTCTACTGGAATGAAAGATTACTTTTTGTCCATCTACGTATAATTCTGGCTCTTTATACTCTTTTTTGTTTTTTCTTATCATCATGAATCCTAATATATTTGAAATACTTTTAAGTATAATTTATTCATTTTCAATCATTTCTATAAATTTTTCAGAAGTATAAGAGTTTGAATTTTGATTATAAAATTTTTTCCCTATCGAATAAAATATCCTTATCGCTTCCATGATGCTATCTATTTTGTCATATCCCTGCGAGATTAAACCGCCAATTATACCAGTTAAAATATCACCGCTTCCTGCTTGAGCCATTATTCGCATAGGACATTCGAATACATAAGTTTGACCTAAAGGAGAGGCTATTACTAAAAATGATTCCTTTAAAATTATGTAACAGTTGTATTTTTTTGCTAGTTTGGTTACTGTATTGATTGTATTAGATTTAATCTCATCGGCTTCATCAGTAAAAAAATTGATAAATTCATTTGAATGAGGTGTTAAAATAGGCGGATTTTTAAATGCGCCCAGGCATGATTTGTCAAATATTGTAAAAAATGAAGCATCAAGAATAAAATTTTTATCATAATTAAAAATGGATAAAATTTTATTCTTATTCTCTACTGAGTTAATATTTAAGCCAGGTCCAATCATTATAGTTTTATATTTATCAATACAAATATCGATACTTTCAAAACTATCAATTATTACTTCACTACACATAATATTTAGTGGAATAATATTATCTTTTTCTGTTATTATAAGACTTATTCCTGCACCAACTTTTAAAGCCGACTTTGCAGTAAATATAATCGACCCATATTTCCCCGGCATGCCTCCGATTGATATACAGCCACCTTTTTTATATTTATGTACAAATGCAGATCGATCTTTAATCAAAGGTTCTATTTGATTAATATAGAGAGGTTTGTTAGTATAATCGATATTCTGTATGTCAAATGATATTTTAATATCCTTTAACAGACCAACTTTTTTTCTTGAATTAATATTAAAAAAATACTCTTTTAAAAATCCAATCGAATAAGTATAATCGGCTTCTATGCTAATATTATTATAAGTATTAAGTCCTGAAGGCGTATCTATTGAAATAATAGTTGCATTGCTGTTATTTATAGCAGTAAATATATTTTCAATAGTTTCATCTTTTCTGTATTTATATCCTATACCAAATATGCCGTCAATAATCAATGAATATGAAGATATGTAATCATTAATTTTTGCTATATCAAATATTTTAATTTTTAAGGCTTTCATTATTTCCAGTTGAATAATATATAAATCACTACCTTTTTTATCAGCGAAAATATATATGTCAACATCAAAACCATCAAATAATAACTTTCTAGCAACAGATAGTGCATCACCTCCGTTATTGCCAAAACCCGCAATTACAGCAATTTTTTCACTATATAAATTAAAATCTTTTTTTATAGTTTCAGATATTTTTGTTGCAGCTTCTTCCATCAAAGCTAAAAATGGAATTTTGTTTTCCTTATTTGCAGAAACATCTAGACTATATAAATCATCATTATTTAAAATCAAATTATTGATAGATATCAACAAATTGAAGATCTCCATTATTAAAAAAATATGAAAATATCTTACCTTCAGCAGATAAATAAAAATCTGAGTAGTAATCAACGCCTTGTGGGTATTCTACCGAAAAATAGTTTTTTAATCTATGATTGCTATCATAAACGAATATAAATTGGCTTAATTTATTAAGCTTGTCGATCTTAAATTCGGGTCTTGTCATGTAAACATTATTATATTTATCAACACCTATTAAACTCTGCATAGGCTTTAATATTTTTTTCTTATTACCAAATACTTTTTGAGCTGTTTCAGTTTGTTTAAAACGGGTTATATCAAAATATTCAGGGTCTATCTTCAGTATCTGCTGTGTAAATTTTTTAGATTTAAGAGAATATTTTAAAATTTTCTCATATAATATTTCATAATTAGCTAAAGATATATTTTCTACATTTTTATTAATATACTGGCATGTCACATAAACATCATCTTCATTAAATCCTAATTTAACATCTATAATATCCACAATAGAATCAGCTTCCTTCGATGTTAAAGGTATCTGATTTTTTGTAATTTCTGTTTTAGATAAAAATTTTCCTTCTTTACTAAATTTATAAATTAAAATGTTTTTATTCGAGTAATCCTGAATTACAAGATTATTATCGCTATCGCATAACATAGATACTATACTATCAAAAGGCTCAGTGTTTATTCCCTCTCTTCCCAGCTTAAATAATAAATTACCTTTTTTATCAAATTTCAATACTGAATAAGTATAAATTTCCTGATTTCCATTTGTATTTTTATTATTGTCATTATCAACCAGATAAATATTTTTATCAATATCTGTAGCAATTATTCCAGGTGAATTTAACGGATAATCTTTATATAATTTAACAAATGATAAAGATTCATCGCTTGTTTGATCAGATGTAATGGTTGGCTTAATATGAGGATTGTTAGTTTTATTAAAAATAATTAAAATTGGCACACCACTTTTAGTTATCTTCATTATTTTTTTATTTATTGGATCGGAAAAATAATAAAATCCCTCGTTATAATGAATAAATAATGAATCAGCCGACATCCTGTTTGATTCAAAAAAATTTCCTATTTCATTAATATCATAACCCAGACTAACTGAAAATGAATTTTTCAATTTAATAGGTTTTGCTTTTTTAAAGCATGAAGAAAAAATTATCAATCCTGCAAAAATGAGAATCAGTATTATTGATACGATTATAATAAATTTTTTTATTTTCAAATAAAACTCCTGTAAAAATAGTTATTTCCCATATTTTTTCAGCCATTTTAATAAAAGCGGTGAATCTGGAAAAATCAATACATATTTGTTTACTTCGCTCAATAATTTTTTATTATCATTTTTAGCTTCAAGAATTAAAAAATATGTATCTATAAATTCCGGTTTCATTACAACTGCTTTCTCGAGACATTTTGTAATATTTTTGTCTGCCGAATTAAGTGTATCATCATTTTTATCTGTCATATATTTATCATAGTATAAATATGCCGTTATGTTTAACAGATAAGGATCATCAGGATAATAAACAAGTCCATTTTCTGAAACCTGTAAAGCCATCTCCTTTAAACCAAGATCATATAAAACACTTGAATGGTACAAAAAATACCAATTTTTATATAGACGGTTTGTGGTAATTTTATTCCAAAAATACTTTATTTCATCAAGATCTCTGCCTAACTTTAACATTGTTATATATTTAAAAAAATAAGCATCTATATTATTATTGTCAAAAGTATATGATTTATTAAAATCAACAAGAGCTTTTTTATAATCTTCTGATTCATATTCAATAATACCTTTTTCTAGCCATAATAATGAAATAGTAGGTAGATAATCTAGACCTTTATCTACCATTTTTTCGGCTTTTTCTTTATCACCTAATATTCTATAAATCCGTGCCAAAGCGGCATAAGCATGAGGATTTTTATTATTTCTAGTAAGCAGCTCATTAAAAATTTTTTCTGCATCCTGCAATTTATTTGTTTTTATGTAAAGCCAACCTTTTAATTCGATAATATCAATGTTGTCTGGATAAAACTGAAGAATTTTATCTATTTTTTCCTTTGCTTTATCATAATTTCCGTTATTTATTAAAAATTGAATAACCTGAGCTTCTTTGGTTATAGTCTCAAGGTTTTTATCATATTTAATCGGTTCGGTTGTAGTTTTACAAGATAACATTATAATTAATATTAATAAAAAATATACAAAGATTTTATTAATCATATTTATATTTATTAACTTAAAAATCATTAAAAATCAATATATATAAATTAAAATTAATCCTTGACAAAACCGTTAAAAAACTATTAATTTAACCATCAACTTTTTAAAAGAGGTAATTATGCTTAATGATTTTTATATAAACAAAGATGATGATGATAATAACGGTTGTGGAAATAATACTGGCGGACTTGATTCTTTTATGGAAAAAAAACTTATCGAACAACGAAAAATAATCATATCAAGCGTTATAGATCAAAAACTTGCTGAGAGAATTATAAAAACACTATTTTTGCTAGATGATCTTGATCATGAAAAACCGATAACTGTGATAATAAATTCTCCAGGAGGTGATGTTTTTTCGGGATTTGCAATTTTTGATATAATGAGGGCAATTAAGGCTCCTGTTATTACCCTTGTTGCTGGTTTTGCCGCAAGCATGGGTTCGATTATTATGCTGGGGTCTAAAAAAGGCAAAAGATATGCAACTAAAAATTCCAAAATATTGATTCACCAGCCATTGATAGGCGGAGTTTTTCAAGGAAGGGCAACGGAGATAGAAATACAGGCAAAAGAAATTCAGGAAACGAAGGAAAGGATCATCAATCTATATGTAGAAGAAACCGGACAAAAAAAGGAAAAAATCGCTCAAGATATCGAGATGGATTATTGGATGACCTCAGATGAGGCAATCAAATATGGTTTGATTGATAAGATAATAGAATCAATAGATGATCTAAAATAAAATGGATGATATTGCTTTTAAGCCATTTGTTAAAAATAATATCCATTACATTACTAAACTATATAATTATTATATTACAAACACCACAGTTACTTATCATATAAAAAAATTATCAGAAGATGAAGTTTTAAATTATTTTCATCTTAATGATTCTTTAGTAAAAACATTTATAATCAATAGCTGTGATAATCCAATCGGTTTCTGTCTGATAAAACCTTTTAGCCCAAAAGAAGGTTACAAATTCACTTATGAGGTTTCCATATATTTAGAGAATAATCAGACAAATAAAGGTATAGGATTAAAAGCATTAAATTTTCTTGAAAAGATTGCTATCGAGAATAATATTCACGTTCTTATTGCTTCAATCTGTGCCAGTAATCTTGCAAGCGCAAGACTCTTTGAAAAGTGTGGTTACAAAAAATGTGGTTATTTTAAAGAAGTCGGATTTAAATTCGGTAAAAAACTTGACAATGTGTATTATCAAAAGATACTATCAAATATATAAAATTTATTCTTAATTAAATAATTTTAAATATTCTCTGTATTTTTTGATAGCATGACTCCCTAATTAATATTTATAAAAAAAATATCATAAGAATTATTTTTTTATTAAATAAAAATCTTTTTTAAATTAACCTATGTGCAGTTTATGCATCACTGTTAATATTGATGTTTTGGTAGTATTCAGGCTGTAAGTCATTTTATTCTATAATTCTAAAACCTTTATAAATATGCTCGTTAATTAATTTCTGGACAAAATAATTATAATTAATGTATAAATTGTTGATAAGGCATCAAATTTTATTAAGGTGATAGCATTGTATAATAAAGGCTCTTCAAATGAATTTTTAAGGGGAATATTTCATGAATAAAAAACTTCTCTTAATAATAATTTTTATTTTTAATACTTTATATATTTTTAGCACAAAAATCCCGGAATTATTCAATTTAAAATGGGGATCGGGCTTTGATGAAGTCAATTTAACATTTGTAAAACTAAGCAATAGTAAAGACAAGCTTAAATATTACAATGTTTTTGAAGGAAGGAACGAAATTATAGATTTAAAATCACAGGCAAGTATAAAATATTATATTGATAATATTATCTATAATAATATACCTTCAATGATAGTTGTAACATTTTACAATCCTGACTTAAAAAAAAACAATATTCAGTTATCAAAAATTGAAATATTTCTTAAAAAAAAAGATAAGGATAATGTCTGGGTTGATACAAAAGCAGAATTTAAACATATATTGAAAAATTTTATTGATGAATACCTTGTTAATATCGATACTGCAAACGAATTAAAAATTTATAAAATTTACGAATATCAGGTTGTTGTTAATTCAATATTAGCGCATTTTATGGCAAATGTAGGGAATAATATTCTTGATAAGAATACATCAATTTATATCTCCTACGAAAATAACAATCTTCAAAATCTAATATTAAAAAAAGAAAAAGAGCTTTTAGAAAATTACTGATCTTCTCTATAAGATGAAAAGGCTTTAATAATTTTTTTAATCAGCGGATGCCTTATTACGTCATGATCATTAAATTCAATAAATCCAATTTCATTTATATTTTTTAATACCTTTAAAGAATAAACCATGCCGCTTTTTTGCTTTTTAGGTAGATCTATCTGTGTTACATCACCGGTAATGATTAATTTGGATTTTTCATCAGGTCGCGTTAAAAACAATTTCATCTGATTGATGGTCGTATTTTGAGCTTCATCAAGAATTACAATAGCATTTGTGAATGTCCGTCCTCTCATGTAAGCCAAAGGTGCTATTTCTATTAAATTATGCTCATTTAATTTTAAGACAAGCTCATTATTTAAAATCATATTGATTGCATCAAACAATGGCACTAGATACGGATTTATTTTTTGTATATAATCTCCTGGTAAAAATCCTAGATTTTCACCAGCCTCAACAACAGGACGTGTAAGTATTACTTTTTTTACATTTTTTTGTAAAAGCTCATTGATTGCAAAAGCAATAGCTAAAAAGGTTTTTCCTGTACCAGCTGGACCACTTGCAAAAACAATATCTTTTTCTTTAAGTAATTTAAGATACAAAGCCTGATTAACCGTCCTGGGTACAAATACTTTTTTAGCTTTATCTATCTCTATTTTTTCACTTAAAATTTCAGATAAATCTATATCGGTATGCATCTGTATTTCATTATAAAGTATTTCAATCATATTGCCATATATTTCTCCATCTTTGCTGGCAATTGATATCAACACATTGATAACTTTTTCAACAGTATTTTTATTTTCTCCTTCAATAAAAATTTCATTGTTATCCGTATAAATTTTACAATTTGAAATTTTTTCAAGCTTTCTTAAATTTTTATCATTTATACCGCAAATTATCAGTAAAATTTTATGATCATCTATTATAAGGCTGTCTTTAAGCATCATATAGAGTAAAATTATATTAACTGTATTTCATTGTCAAGATAATTCTTGATGATAATCAAAAAGTAGGTTAATATGGTCTAGTTTTATGAAAAAAATGATGTTTATTTTTTATATATTTTTTATTTTATTCAATATTATTGCAGAAAATGATATTTCATCGGATTCAAATAAGTTAAAAATAAAATTATTTATAATTGATTTTAAAGAATTAAATTATGAAGATTTTATTGGCATAACTTATAATTTTAAAGATTATTTATACAGAGATAAAACTCCAAATATTGGCTGTGATTTTATCAGATTGATTTATATAGATAAAATGCAAAAATACCAGTTACAAAAACCTGAGAATCCAATAAGAAGAGCTGAAATTTTATTTTTTGGGAGTCTTACATTTACTGTTTTTGGAGGCTGGTTGTTTTTTTCTATCTATAACGCCATGATTTACAATGATCCATTTGGTAGATTGCGTAATGAGCAATTTCTCTCGCTTTATTTTGGCAGTTGTGTTATTGCTTTTTCTGTTTCATTAAGTGATTTATTTATAAACTTAAAACCAAAATTTAAAAAGAACATTGAAATATACTGATAATATTAAATGAATGATAAATATAATATTAAAATAAATAAAGCCTTTGCTGGTTTGCGTGTAGATATAGCATTATCAAAAATATTAAAAGACATCTCTAGATCATCGATTAAAACGCATTGTAAATTATTAAAAATTAACAATAAAAATGAAAAATTTTCTTATATTTGTAAAAAAAATGATTTAATCGAGATTGAATTTAACTGGGAAGAAACAAAAGATATAATTCCTGAAGATATTTCACTGGAAATAATATATGAAGACAAAAACTATATAGTTATAAACAAACCGCATAATATGGTCACTCATCCTGCCAAGGGTAATTATACCGGTACGGTTGTCAATGCCCTACTTGGACTTAAAAAAGAATTAGCACAAAATGAAGATAAAACAAGAATCGGTATAGTCCACAGGCTCGATAAAGAAACATCTGGTTTAATGATTATAGCAAAAAATAATCAGTCCCATGCTTATCTTTCAGATATTTTTAAGTCGAGAAAAATCACAAAAAAATATCATGCAATTGTAAAGGGGATATTCCCTAAAAATATTACTGAAATTATAACAAACATTGGCAGAAATCCCGTACATCGAAAAAAAATGGCTGTGCTTGAAAAATCTGGAAAAAAAAGTATTACATTAATTGAAGACATTAGATATTTAAAAGAATTATCATATCTTGATATCAAAATTTTAACAGGACGTACTCATCAAATCAGGGTGCATTTATCTTCAAAAGGCTTTCCTGTGCTTGGAGATACTATTTATGCAAGAAAAGATAATAAATATCCAAATATTCCTCTATGTCTTGTTGCTTATAAGCTTGAATTTTTTGATAAATTCTCAAACAAGAATATGACATTTAAAATCAATGATCCTCAGTTTATGCAAGATTTATTAAGATTTTAGCATTCCATAAAATACTCTGTAAGATTTAATTTAAACTTAAAAGTTTTCCATTTGTCCGTTTTGAGTTTAACTAACTTATGGAAAATTTATGTGTTACAAAATTATTAAAGGGTCAAACTTAAAGCGGATGGGGATAAAAGTTTTCGAAAAAAACTTACAAATTATCAACAATGAAGTTTATCACTAATAGCTAAAGTAAAATTTTAATAGAAAATTATTATAATTTTTTATCATATTGCGGTGCTTAGATTTTTAATAATAAAATTTGTTTACTTAATTTTAAGCAACTTGATGCGCGGCAAGAGAACCAAATGCTAAAAATGAACATTGATGATACAACAAAGTTTGATAACAGCATTTTGTGATTGGGTTTCTCGTAGACAGCAGACAAATTGCGTAATAGAATTATTGATTTTATTTATTGGTGTCACTCCAAAGCAGCGCTATAATTGGGGTCTGGGGCTGGATGAGCCCCAGAAAAACCGATCTCTCATGGAATGAGAGTAATTTCTATTTGTATATTATCGATGATTGACATTAATTTTTATTAATGTTTATATATTTAAAATGAATTTTTGTGGAGAATAAATTGAATCCTTTTAGTATAAAATCTTTTTTTCCTATACCATTAAAAAATAAAGACAGTCTTTTTTACTATGTCCCCAAAATTTTACTGGTTTTATGGATAGTTTTTTCTATCTTATCAATTTTTACTGTAGGAATAAAAAATTTAACCGACGGTTTTGTAATTTTTTCAATCATAATAAGAATAATAATTGCTGCCGGTGGATTATTCTTTTACAATATAATGTATATAAAAAATAACAAAGAAAAAAAAATATATAATTATTTTAAAGCCTATATTGGTTACGGTGTAGTTTTTACTTATGTATTCTTCTCTCTACCAAGAATGGTCGGGGAGTTTAAAGAGAACACAAGTTTGAATTTTTCTATTTTCAGTTTTGTGTTTGTGTTGATTATTACTTCATTCCCTGCAATATTGTATTTATTTTTAAGAACTTCTAAAACAAAACTTATTATGCAGGTATACAATAAGAATGATATAGAATATGAAAAAAAAATCAAAAAAAACAGAAAATTAAAAAAACAAGAGCAAAAAAAATTACGAAAAGAAAGAACATTTCTTGAAAATCTATGGTATGAAGTAATCGATGTAGTTATTCAGGCAATATTAATTGCTCTCTTAATACAGCAGTTTTTTTTCCAGATGTACCAGATCCCATCAGAATCAATGGTGCCAACATTTTTAATAAATGATAGGGTAGTGGCGAATAAATTTATATTTGGAGCTCATATACCTCTAACAAACTGGAAATTGCCGGTTTTTAAAAATCCCAAAGTGGGCGATATCGTCGTTTTTAAAAATCCTGAAATGGATAATCCAAATTCTGAGATACGATATAATAATGTTTTTACAAGAATATTTCATCCATTTATTTATATGCTTACATTATCCATGGTTGATATTGATAAAAAAGAAAATGGTGATCCAAAAGAGAGACTTCTCGTAAAAAGGTTGATTGCGAGAGAAGGTGAAAAACTATGCATTTTAAATGACAAGGTTTACAAAAAGACAAAAGAAACCAAGTGGACTTTAATGGATGAAATAGATGGAGAAAAGGAATACGGACAGGTAAATTTATACTTCAATGACAATCCTAGCATGGAAACTCAAATGATAAATCCGGAAATCAGGAATATTTTAAACAATGCACAGGATAGTATTGAAAAAATAAATGATAATGATTTATCAAAAAATTTAAAAGACTCAAAAAACAATTTAATAAGTAAATTAAATAATTTAAATATAAAAAATTTTTTAAATAAATTTTATAATGATTTAAAAAAATATTCACTATATACTGATTCGATTAAACGAGATTTAGAAATCGAGAGAATAATAGCTTTTCATTATAACAAACCTCAAATTATTTATAGGATTTTTGAAAAAAATAATTTAACAGAGCTTGCTGAACAATTTAGAGACAAAAAATATATGACACAAATCGATATAAATCAGCATAATAAAATATTAGAACAGTTGCTTAATCAGTATAATTATGTTGTTTATTATGAATCAATAGTTTACTTGTATGAATATCTGATTCAATCAAGGAATAATATTAACTATTTTGAAAATGATATTACCACCTCATTTGATATAAATGAAAATGATAATCCTTATACAAGTTATATGAAAAAGGCAAATGCCGTTTATAAATATTATTTAATAAATACCTTTATAAAAATAATCGATGATTATAATAATGGGAATATCGATAAAATTTTGAAAGAATCAAATGACTATAGTAAATTTATATCATACTTTAAAAATAATGATTCGTTAATAAAATTAACAAATCTTGATTTTTATTTTAATGATTATTACTTTCAGTTTAGAAATTTTGAAGAATTTCCGTCAGGCGAAAATAATTACATAGAAAAAGACAATTTCTTTATGATGGGTGACAATAGGTATAATTCTCATGACAACCGGTTTAATAATACAATAGATAAATATTATAATAAAGAGATTAAGATTGATGCTACCGATAAATCATATCTTGCAAAAAAAGTGAATGTAAGCTGGTGTCCAAGGACTATCTCCATAAAACATGTATTGGGAAAGGCTTCGATGATTTATTATCCATTCAACAGGATGAAGGTATTAAAATAAATGAGAGTTTTTGCAAATAATTTCTGTGTTTAAAAGAGGGTAATTTTTATGCAAAGATTCGATCATTACAAAAAAAAGGTTAATTTAAAAAAAGTTTTTAAAGATATATTGATAATTTATATAATAAGTGTTTTTTTTGTATTAATATTTAATTCTCTATTTTTGCAGGCTTTCGATATTCATTCTAATTCCATGGAACCTCAAATCAAAAATAATACATTGATAATTGTTAATAAATATATTTACGGTCCAAAATTCCCTTTTACTGAAAAAAGAATATTTGATGCTACAAGAAGTATTAAAAGAGGGGATGTTGTTTTGGTAATGTCACAGGAATACTATAAAACAAACGTATTATACAGAGCTTTATCAAAACTCATAAATACTCTGACATTTACATTGATAGATATCCCAAGTATGATGGAAAATAAGGAAGAAAGCATTTATATAAAAAGAGTAATAGGAATTCCTGGTGACAAAATTAGATTTAAATATATTAATGGTAAGGTTGAGGTATTTATCAACGATATATTGGAAAAATATGCAATCGATAAAAAATATATTACCATAGATGATGATGACCGATATCCTTTAATTTCCGAAATAAAGATGAATAAAGATGAATATTTCATAATGGGAGATAACAGAAAAGAATCAAGTGATTCAAGAATATGGGGAGCAGTAAAATCTAATCAAATAATAGGAAAGGCTATATTAATCTATCATCCTTATCTTGGAGTAATTAAATAGTAAAAACTGATATAACAAGTCTATACATTCATTTTCCTTTTTGTGTTGCCAAATGCCATTATTGCAGTTTTTATTCTACTGTCTATAATGAAAATTTAATTTTAAAATATTTAGATGCATTACACAAAGAAATATCATTTTATTCAAAAATTTATGATTTAAAAAAAATTAAAACAATCTATATAGGTGGAGGTAATCCCGGTATTTCAGCCAATGTTTTAAATAAAATAAATCAAATAATAAATTTATCTATAAATACAAATTGTATACAAGAGTATACAATTGAATGTAATCCTGTAAATATTGATAAAAATATAATAGAGTTATTCAAGAATATAAAATGCACAAGAGTATCTTTAGGTATTCAATCATTTAATGAAAACACTTTAAATTTTTGCAATAGAAAAAATCAATCATTTGAAACTATATTATCAGCGCTTGATCAATTAAACGCTTTAAATATCATAATATCTATAGATTTAATATCCGGTTTACCATTTTTAAACATAAAAAAAGAGCTGTACTTTTTTGATAAAATATTAAAAAAGTATAACAATATACAACACATATCAATTTATGATTTAACCATTGAAAAGGGTAGTATGTTTTATAAAAATATAAATAACATCAAACTCCCAGAAGATGAAGTAGTTATCGATTATGATAAAAAACTTTTAAGGATACTAAATAAATATAAATTTAAAAGATATGAAGTTTCAAATTATTGTAGAAATAATAACAAATGCGTTCATAATATGACTTATTGGAAATATAATAATTATCTTGGATTGGGACCATCAGCACATAGCACAATCGATGATTTAAGGATAGAAAATGAGCCTGATATTATAAAATACATCAACAATGATAATTATAAGAATAATATAAAATTATCGATAAAAGATAGGCTTAAGGAATACATATTAATGGGTTTAAGGCTCATCGAAGGAATTGATATTGTTGATTTTAATAGTAGATTTAAGATGGATTTTTATCTAAATTTTGATCCTTTAATTAAAAAATATAAAAAATTTATAAAAAAAGCAGATGATTCTTTTTCATTAAATAAAAGAGGGTTAGATATTTTAAATAAAATATTAATAGATTTTTTCGAAAGAATCGATGCTTTAAACAAATTATTATAACTTATAACTATCTAGCTGATATTAGTAGACATAATATATCTTATCGGAAGTAAAATTGATTAAAATAAAGACTAATAGATAGAATCAAACAAATTAATAAATTTTCCATTATTCAAAGTTAATTCATTTTCTTTTATAATATTAACAGGTACATTGCCTATAAGTTCTTGTTTAAATTGTATAATTTTAGGCACACTACTCGTTTTCTTTATATTTAGGAATAATTTATTTTTAGATATTGATTCAAGAAAAATAAAATCTTGATAATTTCCGTCATTTTTTATATCTTTTTTTTCATAATGATACTTATATTTACAATCATTAAAATTACTAAAAATCTGATTTATTTTGCTTGAATATTTTTCATCATAATTAAAGGAATATATTGTATTCTGTATATTTTCATATAATGATATTTTATTGGTTAAATTGATTTTTTTTAATCTGTTAATTGGTAAATCCCTATGCTCCAGTGATTTCAATTTAGATAACAATTCATCCGTTTGATATTTTTTCGAAGCATAAAATTCAAGGATTTCACATTTAGATTCAATCCCAACTGATAATGCACTTGAAAATTGTAATTTGGGATGCGGGTTAAATCCTTGAGAATATTTGATTATTATGCCAGCTCTTAAAAATAATTTCTCAAAATAAGTTAGTACATCTATATGCCCTATGAATTTCAATAAATTTAACTTAGAGAATTCCAGTAGATATCTGTTCCATTCCTGATTTAAATTTTCTTCATTGCTTTTTAAAACATGATAATCAAATTTTGAAGAATCATGTCTTTTAATATCTTTGTTGCATAAACTGCATTCTTTTTCACATTCTTCTTTGCAGTTTTTCGTAAGCATTTTTTTATTTGATTTATCCAGTTCTTTAATAAAATAATCTTTGTTAATTCCAATATCTATATTATCCCAAGGCATTTTACTATTAATGTCTTTTTTATCAAGATATTTTTCATAGCTCAAATTTTTGCTATTAAAAATGTTATTATAAATTTCAAAATCAAAAATATCTTCCCAGCCGTCAAACCTTGCACCACTATTAAAAGCATCAAGCATAGCCAGTCCTACTTCTTCATCTCCTCTGGATATAAACCCTTCTATATACGACATATACGGATTATGTTTTTTTACTTTAACCCTTGAGTGTTTATAATATGCTTCTATCTGTTCAATGATTTTTATTGACTCCTCAAGACTGATCTGTCTTTCATATTGAAATGGTGTATGAGGCTTAGGTACAAAAGTCGCAATATTTAAATTAAAATTAATTCTTCTATGCTGTAGCAATAATTTATCTATAAAATTTATAATAGTATTTGCTTCGTTCTCTATGCCTGGCAATCCAACCATAAAATAAAATTTTACAAGTTTCCAGCCATGCTTGATCGCATAATCTATTATTTTATTAATTTTATCAATCATGACAATTTTATTTATTGACAATTGTCCATCAATACTTCCTGTCTCGATTGCAAACGTTAAACCGCTCTTTCTAATAAAACTTATTTTATCCAGAAGATCTATGTCAAATGATTCAACCTTAATACTCGGCAATGAGAAAGATATATTGTATCTGCTGTATTTTTTATTAAAGTATTCTGCAAGGTCAATAATTTGAGAATAATCCCCGCTTGAAAGACTCGATAAAGTTATTTCAGTTGATCCAAATTTTTTTATTCCATTATCTATTTCATCTATAATCGATTCTGACTCTCTCTCTCTATACGGCTTATAAATAACCCCAGCCTGACAAAATCTACATTTATTAGGACATCCTCTCATTATTTCAACGACGAATTTATTTTGTATAATATCTATGATAGGTATTATATGATCAGTATATTTTTTTTGATTATAGAATTCTGTATAAATTTGACGTTTAACTTTTTTTTTAGAATATACAGGAGAATAAATCCCATCGATCATGGATAATTCTTGTAAAATCGTTTTTCTATCGGATAGATTTTTTTTTAATTCATTATATTTGTTTAGTAAACTTTCAATTACAACTTCACCCTCGCCTATTAAAAACAAATCTGCGAAAGGACTATAAGGAGCTGGATTTACTATAGCAGGACCGCCGCATAGAATAATAGGCTCATCGTTGTTTCTATCTTTAGATAAAATATTTATCTTGCCGAGTTTTAAAATATTCAAAAAATTGGTAAACAAAAGTTCATACTGAATAGAAAATCCAACAAAATCAAAATTTTTAACCGGCGTTTTTGATTCCAATGAAAATAATTCATAGTTATTTTTCTTTAAATATTCCTCAAAATCATTCCATGGAGAAAAAACCCTTTCACATGAAGCAAAATCGAGCTTATTAATCCTGTCATAGATTATTTTAATACCCAAATTCGACATGCCAATTTCATAAATATCAGGATAGCATATCAAAAATTTTACAGGGCTTTTTAAAAAATCTTTATTAGGTATCAATAACTCATTGCCTATATAACGTGCAGGTTTTTCAAAATTAATTAAGTCATTCTCGATAAGATTAAAATCCATTATATGATCCGGTATTATTTATTTTATCTTTAATTCTAAAAAATTAATATTTATATCTATTTAACTCTATATTGAGCATTATTGCAACACCCATAAAGCAGGACATTAAAAAAGATCCACCATAGGATAAAAATGGAAGAGGGATTCCAGTTATAGGCATAATGCCTATTGCCATTCCTATATTTTGAAATATATGAAATAAAAACATAGATAAAATACCGATAACAACATAAGTCTCAAAATATGAACGTGCATTTAAAACAATTATATAACCCCTATAAAATATTAAGGAATATAAAACTAAAACAAAGAGACTTCCAAAAAATCCAATCTCCTCTGCAATTACTGGGAAAATAAAATCCGTAGCAGGCTCAGGAAGGATTTTGTTTTGTATTTGATCTCCTTTGCACCAGCCCTTACCAAATAAACCACCGTTACCTATTGTAGTCTGCGATTGAATAATATTATAACTTGAGCTATCTATTGCCAAATCAGGTTTAATAAATATTTTGATTCTATCCATTTGATATGTATCTCTTATTTTATAATCTACAGCTAATGATATAAAAAGACCTATTATGATTATAGATGAAATAAAAATATACCAGTAAAAAATATTTCTAAATTTTTCATTAATACCTTTAATAATATTTAAATAACCAAGAAGCGCCAATCCAACTGTTACAGTTAAAGCAGTTAAAAAAACAACTATATATTGAATATTATTAAACAGATTCAAAACTCTGTTTTCCCCTTTAAAAAATGCCATATTGTATGCATCTATAAAAGGTATTAATCCAATGACAAAAATCAATAATAATGTGTAAAAAAGATATCTTTTTTTTATTCCGGCTATAAATGAAATTCCCAATAATATAGGCAAATAAACTAAAAGTGTACCAAGGTCATTTTGAATTAATATAAAAAACATTGGTATAAAAGTTATAAGTATTGCTTTTAAATATGTAGATAATTTCCTTATATTGTTTTTATTCTCAGAAAAATATTTAGATAAAAATAATATAACAGCGATTTTCATAAATTCGGAAAATTGCAATGATATCTGCAATGAACCTAAATTAATACTAAAACGTCTTTGACCTTTTATTTCAGGGAAAAACAATGTTAAAATTAAACCTATCATAAATATAATATATAAAATCAAAGCACTGGATTTAAAACTTTTTGTCGGTACAGATAATATGAATATGAATATTATTATACTTATTATAAAAAATGTAATCTGTTTAATATATTGCGATTGAACTTCAATATCTTTTGTTAAATTAGCAGAATAAATAAATAATATTCCTATTACAGCCAGACAGATGCTTGAAAAAAACAATATATAATCAAATACAGATACAAATTTTGTAAATTTCATCAATTATTCCTCTGCTTTTACTTCATTATCAAGATATTTTTCTTTGATCGGATAACCTAGTCTATTAGCTGATTTTTCAAAATCTTCTTTGTTTAGCCATGCATTAAAAGTCATACATGCTAGAGGTGCAGCATATTTAAATGGATGATGATCTTCATATTCTACCAATACTACGACAACTATTCTATCGTCTTCGGGATAATCTAAAGGACCAAATCCTGCAAACCATGAATGAGTATGCTTTTTTTCAGAAACACCGACTTCTGCAGTACCAGTTTTACCGGCAAGCTTGAATTTGTTTGACCAAAAAGCTCTACCGGCTGTACCTTCGGTTACTACTTTTGACAAGGCATTAATAATAAAATCAAATGTTTCATTAGAATAATTTACAGATGTAAGCTTTTGAAGTTCAACCCGTTTTATTAAATCTCCCGTTAAGGATGATCTAATTTCTTTTAAAACATGAGGTTTAAAGGAATATCCTCTATTTGATATTACCGACATAAAATTTAAAATTTGTAAAGGTGTTACTTTTACATCTCCCTGCCCTATCACGGTGTTTAAAGTATGTCCATCAAGCCATTCCTGTCCTTTGCTTTCCATCCATTCTATTGAAGGAATCAACCCTTCTTTTTCATAAGGCAAATCTATACCCATTAAAGAACCAAAATTATATGATAATGCATATTTATTTATTCTTTCAGGTCCAACTTTTAATCCAGCATTATAAAAATATACGTCACAGGAATTCATTATTCCTTCCTGTAGATTTTGCCACCCATGCCCGGCAGGATATACCCAACATTTAAAATCCTGTCTCCCCATTCTGTAGACACCGCCGCAGTAAAATTTATCATGGGTAGATATTATATTTTCATTTAAAACAGCTGTGGCTGTAACTATTTTAAATACTGACCCAGGCGGATATATTGATTGTATGCATCTATTTAAAAGAGGAGTTCCCTTCGTATTTAATAAAAGTTCTCTCTTTTTTCTATCATTTTCAATACTATTTAAAATATAAATATTGGGATCATAATCGGGATAACTTGCCATTGCTATAATCTCACCTGTAGCAGGTTTACCAACTATTATGCATCCAGATCTATCGGCTAATATTTTTTCTACTGTTTTTTGTAATTGAAGGTTTATGGATAAGACAAGTTCATAACCAGGCTCAGGTTTTATCTCTTTTTCGATTATTTCTCTTTTTATCTTCATTTTAGCATCTTGCTGAAAAAACTTATATCCTGGTTTGCCTCTTAAAAGATCCTCATAATATTTTTCAATACCATTTTGGCCTATGCAGTCATACTGCTCATAGCCTTTAGCTTTATAAATTTTAATATCGTTTGAACTTATCGGGCCTATATGTCCCAAAACATGCGATAAAGTATCTTTATTAGGATAATTCCTATACAATACCTCTTTATAGGTAACGCCTGGCATTCTGTCCAAATTCTCACCGATTTTAACAAACATTTCTAGTGGAATATTTTTTGCAATAAGAATATCCGTGCTACCAGTTTTTTTACCTTCTGCAATCAGATTCTCTATATCCGCATAAGATATATTTAGCGAATCATTTAAATATTCTAATTCTTGCTGCCTTAAGGAATTATCTTTATATAATTCATAAGGATTAATATAAATATCAAAAGCCGTTATATTATCTGCCAAAATATAATCATCTGAAGATTTAATTATACCTCTGATCGGAGCAATTCTTACCGTTTTTTCTGTATTCCTCTGCGTTTGTGTAGCATAATTAATATTTTTTATAATTTGAAGATTGGCAATGATTATAATTAAAATTACAAAAGATACTATTGTTAATATGATAAAAAAAAATAGCCTGAATTGAAAATCCTTATCCTGACCAGGTTTAATGCTTGAAATATCAGCCATCTATCCGTGTTTTCCTTTCACCAAAATTAAATTTTTTAAAAATAAGAAAAATTGGGATGGATAATAATAAAGTATAAATTAATTCAATCCAATAAATATTCATAAAATAATTAACAAGAAAATCGGTATTCATGAATAAAAAAACTAAAATTATAAAAAGAAAAGCTTTTAAAATCATAAATAAAAAAATAGCAATAGTAGAAGTAAAAGTATTATCTATATATACTGTTTTTGATATCGATGTAGAATATCCAATAACAGTATATATAAGTGCATATAATCCAATAACAGGGAATTTTGAACTAATTTCATAAGCCATACCACATGAAAAACCAAAAATCATTCCGAAAATAGGTCCATAAAAAAAACCATTTAATACCGTAAATATTAATATCAGATCAGGCAAAACATCTTTAACTTTTAAAAATCTTATTAAATCACTTAGATTTAAAGCAATCAAAATACCTATAATTAAAAAATTAATTAAAATTTTCTTTATCATTTTACAAAACCACCGTATTCCAGTTTTAAATTATCTTTTTTATAATCAATTTTTAAGACCAAAACATAATCTATTCTGGAAAGATCAGTTGATATCTTCAAATCCGCTTCATTAAAATTTTCATATCTTTTTGAAGGATAAACTTTTATAATCCGCCCTATTTCAATACCGCTTGGGAAAATCATTGAGTCTCCAGAAGTATATACTAGATCTGATTCATCAAGCTTAATATAATAATCTTTTGGAATATAAAGAACTCTTGCTATGCCAGAAGCTCTATTACTTCCCTGTGTAATAACATGAGATCTATTTGCAGATAATACTGCCCCCACATTTAATATTGGATTCTGCAAAGTTATTACCTTTGAAGAAAATAAAGTAGTTTCAACAACTTTACCAACTAGAGTCCTTTTACCAGCAGTATAGCTTATGACAGGCATATTTTCTTTTATGCCATCCTTTGAGCCTTTATTCAATATTAATACATCAAATAATGATTTAGGATCTCTTCCAACTATTTCACAGGCAATAGAACTATAAACAACTTCCTGTTTTAACTGAAGAATTTCTTTTAAATTAATAATTTCATTATTCAATTCATTAAAGTCAATTACTACTTTTTTGTACTGTTCTAATTCATTCCTTAAATTTTTAATTTCTTCCTGAGTTTTTTTTAATTGAGATATTGAATTAAAAGTATTCTGAAAAAATTGTGATGTGGAAAAGAATACAAATTGAAACGGATAAAGGACGGACTGTCCCAATTTTTTAAAAGTAATTACTGCCGAAGAACTTGAAGTAAACATCATAAATATGGAAATTATTATAAGTATAAAGAATATTATAATCTTTTTATATTTATATAGGAAACCTTTAATAATTGACATAATTTATGCTCTTTTAAATTTGTGAATATATTTTAATAGCTGAGCACTCAATCAAAAAAATAATTAATTAAACCATGCAATTATAGTTTTGATTAAGTGCTTAATACTAAATACTTTTAAGTATAACTTGCCGCTTGTTTATATATCAAGCTCATATCTATTTATATTTTCAAGAAATTTCCCTGCTCCCAAAGCAACGCACAATAATGGATTTTCAGCAATAATTACTGGTACACCTGTCTGCTTGCATATATATTTAGCCAATCCAGTTAATAATGCTCCACCCCCGCTTAATACAATGCCTCTTTCTACTATATCTGCGGCAAGTTCAGGCGGTGTTTGATCAAGAGTTTTTCTTATTTCATCAACAATTATATTTATAGGTTCCTGAATAGCCTTTCTAGCTTCTGTAGAATCCATTTCCAGAACCTTTGGTAAACCTGTAATCGCGTCTCTACCCTTTAACTGCATCTTTTTTATTCCTTTTTCAGGGAATGCATTACCTATTTTTATTTTAACATCTTCTGCTGTTGCTTCACCAATTATCAAATTATGCTGCATTTTAACATACTTCATTATTGCTTCATCAATTTCATCTCCACCAACCCTAATAGCGTTTGAAATAACCATACCACCCAATGATATAACAGAAATTTCGGTTGTCCCGCCTCCAATATCGCATATCATGTTACCAGCAGGCTCATCAATTGGTATATTTGCACCTATCGCTGCAGCCATTGACTCCTTAATTAAATATACTTCTTTAGCTCCAGCCTGATCTGCAGCTTCTTTTACAGCTCTTTTTTCAACTTCTGTAATACATGCAGGTACCCCAATTACTATTCTTGGTCTTTTCCTGAAAATTTTTTTGGGGCTTACCTTTTCAATAAAATATTTAATCATCTTCTCTGTTGTTTCAAAATCAGCGATTACCCCATCTTTTAAAGGCCGTATCGCAATTATTTCTCCAGGAGTCCTTCCAAGCATCCTTTTCGCTTCATGTCCGATAGCTATTACCTTTTTTGTACCTCTTTCTACTGCTACTACAGAAGGCTCAGATAATACTATCCCCCTGCCCTTCATATGAATCAATGTATTGCAGGTCCCTAAATCAACTCCAAAATCTTCGGTAAACATGTCGGTAAGTTTTCCCATATATATTCCTCTTTATATTGACTAAGTTAATAATAAATTCTTTTAAGAGCTTTAATATGGCTGGGATCTATTTCTAGAGTCTTGCGCCATTCTGCTCTGGCTTTAACTAAATTATTTTGAATAAAATAAATTTCACCTCTGTAAAAATAAGCACTTGGATTATTTTCATTTAAATCAATAGTTTTGTTAAAATATTCCAATGCTTCATCATATTTTTTTTCTTTAAAAAGTATTTCTCCCATTAATAAACAAGATTTTTCTTTAATTTTATTATCCTGTGTTCTATTTAAAAGCTGATTTAAATAACTTTTAGCATTTTCAATGCTATTTTTAGCATAAAAAGTATTGGCAATTGCCAGTGACAACAAATCAGAATTGTCATTTTTTGAAGCTTCAAATAATATTTTTAAAGCATCATCATATTTACCTAAATATAGATACAAAACACCCAGTGTATAGTATAAATCTTTTCTTTTATTATTTTTTTCTAAGGATTTATTTAAAAATTTAAGACTTTGATTATAATAAGATTCACCTAAATAAAAATAAATTTTTCCTATACAAAAATAAACATCTGCAATATTTTTTTCATTAATATTTATTGCCAACGCTTTTCGCAAATCAATCAAAGAACTAATCAAATATTTTTTCTTTTTTGTTAATTCCCCTTCATCTTCTCCTAATAAAAAATAAGAATATCCTCTATAAACTAAATATTCCTGTTTAAATGGATTTTTTTTTAACTCAATATCCATTTGAGTAATTAACTCAATATAATTTTTTTCTTTAAATAATTTATTATATTGAACTTTATTAATATTATCTCTTATTATCGTTTTTTTAGTCTGTAGCCTGGTAATAAGCTTATATACTGAGAATACTAATATAACGATAATAATAATTAAACTTACTAAAATAATAATCTGTTTTATTAACTTTCTATTTTGTCTATTATAATGAGAATAACTATACATTAACAAAAACCCGATTATTTAATTTAATAAATACACTAAAAAGCTAAAATTATATAATTTGAATTTTTGCTTTTAAACTAAAAAATAAAAATTTTATAATTTAACAGCATAATACATGTAAAAATATCAAATGTCAATCAAAATATAATCGGCAAAACCATCATTAAATCTATATTTTTTAATAGAAAATTATTATTGAATTAATTTGACAATTATTGAATATTTGTTAATTTAATACACTCTGGTAGTGTCAAAAATTTTATGAAAAAATTATGAAAACACTGCCAGTGTTCTTT
>CAZHHK010000039.1:0-25614 GCA_964531405.1 uncultured Spirochaetales bacterium
ATTATTTTACTTTTTTTTATTTTTTTTACTTTACTTAATTACCATATTCTTTTTTGTGATAATATAAAAAAAGATGATTTTTATCAAGATTAATTTTAACAGAAATAATAAAACTTTATCCTTTTTTTAATTATTTAAAATATCCTTCATTGTTTTTATTAAAATTTTATTATCATTTCTATTTTTAATTGCGATTCTGATAAATTTATCATTTAAAAATTTAAAATTTGATGCATCTCGTATCAATAATTTATGGATTATTAATTTTTCCTTTAATATTTGAGCAGTCATTTCATTAAGCAATTTTATAAGAATAAAATTTGCGGTTGGTGTATAAGCTTTCAAATATTTTAATTCATTAATTTTTTTTAATAAATATTTTTTTTCAATATCCACCAATTTTATTGTATTTTCAATATATTTTTTATCATTAAGCATATTAATACCAATAATCTCTGAGAAACTATTTACTGACCATGGCGGAATTTTATTATTAATATTTTTTTTTAAATTTTTATTTGATACAACTGCAAAACCAAGCCTTAAACCAGGTATGGCAAGAAATTTTGTCAAAGAATGAAGTATTATAATATTATTATAATACTTTATCACGTTCATAGCAGAATCATTTTTGATGTATCCGGTAAAATCAATGAATGATTCATCAATAAAGATCATACTTTTGTTTTTATTGCACTCATGAATTATTTTTTTTATTTCATCGAGTTTTAAAAATACACCTGTCGGATTATTTGGGTTACATATAAAAACGCAGTCATATTTTTTTCTTAGCACAGACCTAAATTTATTTAGGTCTGGATAAAAGTCATTTTTTTCATTGAGCCGGAAATAATCAGCTTTTAAATTGTTTACTTTTAAGGCTTTTTCATATTCAGAAAAAGTTGGTGATAATATCAAAGATTTTTTAGGCTTTAATTCTCTTACAATTGAAAAAATCAGCTCTGTCCCCCCATTTCCGACAATTATATCATCAAAATTTATATTATAATATGAAGAAATAGATTTTTTAAGATCAATGTAATCTATATCAGGATAACGAGATGCAATATTGAAGTTTTTTACTATTTTTTTTTTGATTTTTTTTGATAAACCAAGCGGATTTATATTCGAGCTAAAATCGACTATTTTATCTTTATTTATATTATAAAATTTCTCAATTTCATAAATATTTCCGCCGTGTTCTGTCATTTAAATACCTCAAATAAAATTGATTAAGATAATAGATATTTTATAATAATAAATTTTATTATTACTCCTGCAATCAGAGCAATAACAGATGCTACATACATTATCCTGATTGCATCATTTATATCATTCAGTTCAAATTGCTTCAATTTATCACCGATAAAAGGTTTAATAAGAGACTTATTAAAATATATGTTTTTCCCTCCAAGCCTTAGACCAAGAGCTCCGGCAATAGCAGATTCAGCATGTGCCGAGTTTGGACTATCATGTTTCAACCTGTCTCTTGCAACAATTTTAAATGAATTAATAAAATTCTTGCCGCATAATAAAGATGCAGCAGGAATTAAAACAAAGCCGGTGATCCTTGCAGGTATGAAATTTAAAATATCATCCAACTTCGCGCTTGCATAACCAAAGTCCTTATATTTTTTATTTTTATATCCTATCATAGAATCTAACGTACTTGTTGCCTTAAACGCCATAGCGAGAGGAACGCCTCCGATTAATAAATAAAATAATGGCGAGATTACTCCATCAACGATATTTTCACTAACCGTTTCTACAGTACTTCTGATTATATCGTCCTTATTCATTTTGGATGTATCGCGACTAACTATAAAACTCAAGTTGTATCTGGCTTTTTCAATATCACCGTTAAGCAGAGATTTATAAATTTTTTTCCCCTCAAAAGCCAATGCCCCTGCCGAAAAAATTGTATAAATCAAAAATAATTCCAGCAATATATTTATCGAAGATATTAATAACGCTGCAAAATACGAAGATATAACTACTATAACTGTAAGAATAAATCCAGATATTTTTTTATTTCTAAAATTGATCAGTTTTCTCTCTAAGATACTGATAAAATGACCGATTATTCTCACAGGGTGCGGATAATTATGCGGATCGCCAAAAATCAAATCAAGGACAAAAGCCGTGATTACTTTAAGCATGCTTATAATCTTCCTTATTTAATATAGCATAAATTTTATCCATATCCAGATTATTTCTGAATATTTCAGCAAGTTTATCATATTCTTTATTCTTAAAATCATTATAGGATAACTCAGAGTTATCCGGTTTTAGATTTTTTTTTATACGGATATTATTAATTAAATTCTTACTAAAAATAGTATTATCAAAAATTCCATGTATATAAGTGCCTATTATATTATTTTTAACTATTCCCAAAATCCTGCAGTCTGTTTTAATAAAGTAGTTTTTATCATCATTGCCTTTAGTTTCTCCCATGTGTATTTCATAACCTTTGATTTTAACACCATCCATCCCTGAAAGTATACCTGTACTATTTGTGATTTTACAGCATATCTGATTTGTTGTTTTGGTTTTGAGCATAGTGGTTTCTATGTCCAGCAATCCTAATCCATCAGTATTTTTTATATCTGATTCAATGTTATATGGATCATTAATATAAGTGCCAAGCATCTGAAATCCAGCGCATATCCCTACAATCAATTTTCCTTTTTTATGTAGTTGAAGTATTTTTTTATCAATATTTCGGTGCTTTAAAAACAAGATATCCTCTATTGTATTCTTGCTACCAGGTATTATTAAAATATCCGGTTCTCCAATTTCATTATAGTCTTTAACATAACGCACATTTACATTGTTAAAAAGACTTAATACATCCATATCTGTAAAATTTGAAATATAGGGAAGTTTAATCACAGCGATATCTATATCTGAGTTTGTTTTATCGGTTTTTAATTTTTCTGTTGCACTATCTTCATCTTCGATTTTTATATCAAAATATGGGATTACACCAAGCACGGGGACACCGCTAATCTCTTCTATTTTTTTAATGCCCGGTTTTAATAATTCAACATCCCCGCGAAATTTATTAATTATGATTCCTTTAACCCGTTGTCTTTCTCTTTCATTTAATAATAATATGGTGCCTAAGATTGAGGCAAACACTCCACCCCTGTCTATATCTGCAACAAGTATTACTGGAGCATCTACCATTTCGGCCATACTCATATTAACTATATCATTATCCTTAATATTTATCTCAACTGGACTTCCCGCTCCTTCCAATACTATTACTTCATATTGATTTTTTAACCGCTCATAATTTTTTTTTATTATGCCTGTCAAAAATTCTTTTTTATTAGAGTATTCCGTGATATTCAAGTTTTCAAATACTTTGCCTTCAATAATAATCTGAGTTTTTCTATCAGATGAAGGCTTAAGTAAGATTGGATTCATAGCTGCTTTTGGCAGAATGCCACAGGCTTCAGCCTGTACAGCCTGAGATCGTCCTATTTCAAGTCCCTCATCCGTTACATAAGAATTTAACGACATATTTTGCGCTTTAAAAGGAGCAACCTTAATTCCATCCTGGGCGAATATCCTGCATAGAGCTGTGACTGTTATACTTTTACCGGATGAAGATGCAGTACTTAAGATCATCAAATTTTTATGAATCTCATTCATAGCAAGTTTTTTACATTCCAATATCTCCGAATGTACCCATATCATTCATTATTACGGTTGCGGCTTCTATGATATTAAAAGCAAGTGCACATCCTGTTCCTTCACCTAACCGCATATTCATCAAAAGCATTGGCTCAAGCCCCAGTATTTTGCTTATTAGTATACCACCGGGCTCTGCAGTTACATGGGATGGTAACATAAAATCTTTTGCTTCGTTTTTGACTTTAATTGCAGCAATTGCAGCAACTCCGGCAATAAATCCATCAATTACAACTGGAACTCTCCTTGCCGCGCATGCAAGATAACAGCCAGTTAATCCTGCAATGTCAAAACCTCCAACTTTTGCCATGACATCGATAGGATCATTTATATCAGGCTTATTTAATTCTACAGCTTTTTTAACAATTTGCTTTTTTAAAGTCAATCCTTCATCGGATAACCCTGCTCCCCTTCCAACCAGATCATCAAGATTGGCATTAGTAAAAGCATAGAGCACGGCACTGCTCGTTGTAGTATTGGCAATGCCTATTTCACCGGTACCAATAAGATTTGCGCCTTCATCGATTGCCTGATTAGTAATATCTATTCCAGTTTCAATTGCCTTAATTGCATCTTCGCGGGTCATTGCTGGACCTTTTGCTATATTGCCGGTCCCACGTTTTATTTTTTTATTAATCAAGTCCGGATGTTTAATATCGCCCTTAATACCAAGATCTACAACTTTAAGTTTTGCTTTCGCATGTCTTGCAAGTACAGCAACACCTGATAAGCCAGTAAGCATTGTCTCTCCGACAAGTGTACTTACTTCCTGAGGGAAAGATGCAACTTTTTCTTCGTATACACCATTGTCTCCGCCGAAAACAATAATTGTCTTTTTTTTTATTTCATTTTTTATTTTGCCTGTAATTCCAGCAAGCTTTTTAGCGATATCCTCGAGTTTACCTAAACTTCCTGGCGGTTTTAAAAGATAATCCAGACGTTTTTGTGCTTCATCCATTGCTTTATAATCAAGCTGTCCTATTAAATTAATTGTTTTTTCAAGTAAATCCAAAATATTCTCCTTAAAATAAAAAAAATCCTTAAAACGAAGCACTCCGTTTTAAGGATTTTATGATTACTATATCATAATAAAATCCTCTCCCCTCCGGAGATAAAATTATATTAAAGTATTCTGACTTAGCTTCATCCTTGCGCCTAACCTTCCCGGTTTTACCAGTGGTATATTAAAAGCGCTTGTCAGCATTACAGCAGCGGGGGCTGTGCCGGATTTACACCGGTCTTCCTTTTTTTAAATAGTTTATTATTTTTATAATTTTATCAATAAAATGTCAAATAATAGCATTATTTTTTTTTATAAATAAAATTGTTTAATTCATGGCAGGAAAAAGCTAAAAAGATTCCATATCTTCTTGGTTATTTTTTGTCTTAATGTGCTTGGCCTCCATGAATTAAATTTTATATTTGATAATTCTGGCCACATATAGTCAATTATTTTAAATTGAAGTGTACATTCTATTCTATTTTTAATAGGTACGCTCAATAATTTATTAAGGATATATCTGTTGTTATAAATTATGAATATATCGTGAGAAATGTTAAAGTCTTGATTTTGAAGCGATTGCCAGCATCCATTTCTGTGTTCCCAGTAAAACATATCGTAATAGTTATAATTGTATTTTAAAATTTCATTAAAATTTGTTATACGAATAAAATCTTTAAACGCATTTTTTGTAAAATGAGACTTTTTATTTGTTCTATAAAAATATGTTAGTATCTGTGGCAAAAAAATTTTTACAGCTGGTATTGGAGGAAAATGTCTGAAATAAAAACCTTCACCGATTTCACTTACTGTCGATTTTATATGAAGATGGTTTTTAGGATATTTTTTATAGATCGCATAAGCCAATTTACCCTGTTTTTCTGATCTAAGAAACGAGCAGTTTCTGTTAAATAAGTCCAAATATTCTTCATGCTCTGTAGAATTAATTATATATTCTTCATGCTTTATCTTAGTAATTTTACTAATCTCACGTGCTATTTTTAAATCATCATAATGTCCTGCATCATTGTCAAAAACATAGGTAAAATATGTTATTTTATCCTTATAAGTTTTTGAGCTTGCCAGTGTCAATCGAGTGTCAATACCTCCTGTTAACGATACGGCAAGTTTATATTTTTTAGCTAAAACATTAAAAGTGTTTTTTAAAATATCAGCAATATTTTTAATTAATTCATCATTTATCTTTTGCTTTTTTAGTTTTTCTCTTGGGAAAAATCTTTTTATTTTTCTTTCATTAATATCTATTAATGTGTTTGGACTTAATATCGATACTTCTTTATATGGAGTGTATAGTCCTGGCATATAACAGGTTTTTGATTTGAATGATTTTGAATTTACTATTTCCAATCTTTCATCTTTAATTTTATAGTTTTTAATCTCTGCAATAATCTGTGAATGAGATGAAATTATTATTTCATCATTTAGATCATTATAAAAAACAGCGTTGATTCCGGTTGCATCATGCAGGATTATCTTAAAATTATCGGTTTCGATAATTAGTATAAATCTGCCGGTTAAAAAATCAAGATAATTGTAAAAATCATTAATATTGAGTAGTAATTTTTCCAAGAGAGTTTTTATAATTTTTTTTGAATCACCTATATTATTTATTGGATCTATTAAAGTGCCCAATAAAGTAATATGATTATTTTTATTTTTATAGGTAAATTTTTCTATATCCGGATCGTAATAATAATTAAATGATCCTATTTTTTCTCTTATCCATTTTTTTGTTATCCATGTCTTTAAAGAATCTAAATATTTATCCTGTGATTTTTCTGATATGATAAAACCGCGTTTAAATAAAAGATCCATAAAAAATTACTCCTCATAAAAATGCAGATAAATCCTAATTTATAATTATGCATAATTTCTAATTGTTTTTACTATATTATAAATTATATTAATTGACAATCATTATAAAATAAATTATAAAAAATACCATGTTGGATTTGAAAAAAAAAGTCGATGTATATTCCGTCTTTATAATCTTGATTATTTCTTTTGGTGCTATTATAAGATTGTGCTATTTAGGCAATCAGAGTATATGGTTTGATGAGGGATATTCGGTATGGGCTGCCAAAAGGCCATTTTTCGAGGTGCTTACGCATCATCAGGATGAAACTCCTCCTTTGTATTATTTATTATTATATTTTGTGATTAGATTATTTGGCGACAGTGAATTTGTTATACGTATGCCTTCTTTAATATTTAATATGGCATCTGTATATGCCTGTTATAGATTTACAAGCAAATTATTTGACAAAAAGACAGGAGTAATATCATCATTATTATTATCGACTTCGGTTTATCATATTTATTATTCCATGGAAGCCAGAGCTTATTCTTTAATGCTATTTTTAAGCATATCTTCATTTATTTTGTTTTATAATTATGTTATAAATAAAAAACCTCGTTATTTGATTTTTATGACTCTGGTAAATACTTTAATTTTATATACTCATGTATACGGGTGTTTTGTAATATTAGCTCAAAATATTTATATTATTTATATATTAGTTAAAGACTATAAGAATGCTAATAACATAAAGTCAGTTATTAAATCTTGGATTATATCACAAATCAGCATAATTATATTGTTTTCTTTTTGGCTTATGGTATTTATTCAAAAAATATTAAAAATCTCAGCAAGAGCAGAATATCAGGCAAAACCGACTATTATTACTCTTATAAAGCAATATTTTATTTTTTCAGGCTCTTTTGCATTAGGAATAATATTTCTGGTGATAATCTGTATTATGATTTATAAATTATTTAAATCAAAAAATGGTTTAATTGAGCAGATAAAAGCCGGTTTAAAAAATAATGCCTATATATTATTATTGGTATGGTTTTGTACAATAATTTTGACACCATTTACGGTGTCGCTTTTTATTAATTCAATTTATCATTCAAAGCATGTGATTGTTGCATCCGTCCCATTCTTTATTTTACTTTCAAGAGCTATAATAAATGCAGCAGATGGTCGGAAAATTATTTTTTTTATATCGGGTATAATCATATTTGTTGTTTTATCTTATGGAAGGTTTATTAAATTTTATACAGATAATGTATGTTATAATAAACTGCCGGATAAAGTAAAATTTATACTTAGTAATGCGATTTTAAACAAGTATAGACCAAATACGCAATGGAGAGAATCCTGCCAATATTTGCAAGAGAATGCAAATAACAAATCTTTGATTATTTTGGTTCCTTCTTATCATAAAAAGCCATTTGAATATTATTTCAAACGAAATGATGTTGAGATCGACTATTACAGGAATGAAAATAATTTACCCAATAATCCGAAAATTTATGATAAAATATATCTTGTGATTTCTCATAAAAATTCATTTGAGAGAAAAAAGCAATTAAATATTTTTTTAAATAACAATAATTTTAAACAAATAGAAACAAAAAAATATGTCGACATTGAAATAATAATTTATGAATATAATAAATACTAAAAGTTTTATAAAAGATAATTGATTGTTATTTTATCCAGATCAAGGAAGATTAAATGTCTAAAAATAATAATCATGATGATCAAAAAATCAGTTATTTTCAATCGATTACAGAATTACTGCAAGCCGGTGTTAATCTAATAGACAGGGACGGCAAAATAATCTATGTGAATCAGGCTTACTGTAGAATGCATAATTATACAAAAGAAGAGCTTGTAGGTAAATATCTTGATATGATTTTGCCTGAACATGATCCTGTGGATGGTTTAGAAAGATACAAAAAAATAATCAATAAAGAGATTGATCTGCCATTCATAGTTGAGGGTATTAATACTAGAAAAGACGGCTCTACTTTTCCTGTATTAATTTCTTGGAATTATCTTATAATAAACGGTGAGCTTGAGGGGATGGTTTCTGTTGTTCAGGATTTGACTCAGATTAAAAATGTGGAGTCTGCGCTTAAGGAGAGTGAAAAAAAAGTAAAAAAAATTGATCTTGAGATGAAAACTCTTAAAGATATGCTTGAAAAAAAAGAATACCTTGAATATATAATGGGGGATTCTGATAAAATAAGACAGGTACATAATTCTGTTGAAAAGGTTGGTAAAACAGATTTTACGGTTATAATTTACGGAGAAACAGGTACTGGCAAGGAGATAATAGCAAACTCTATACATAATTTTTCAATGAGAAGCAATAAGCCTATGATAAGCATTGATTGTGGTGCAATACCAGAATCAATAATAGAAAGCGAATTATTCGGTTATGTTAAAGGAGCATTTACAGGTGCATCCGAGACTAAGGATGGGGCTTTCCAGATGGCAAACGGCGGGACTATTTTTCTTGATGAAATTACCAATCTGTCGTTTGATATGCAAAAAAAATTACTCAGAGTACTTCAGGAAAAGGAAGTAAGAAAAGTCGGCTCTACTCATACAGAGAAACTTGATATTAGAGTTATAGCAGCGTCAAATGAAAATATTTTGAATCTTGTTGAAAAAGGTAATTTTAGGAAAGATCTCTTTTTTAGATTGAACGAATTTACCATTTCATTGCCTCCTTTAAGAGAAAGAAAGGATGATATAATACTCCTTGCTCAGCGATTTATTAAAGAAATATCAGAACGATTGAATATTACAACAAAGAAGATATCAAAAGGCGCCATACAGATGCTTTTAAACTATAATTGGCCTGGTAATGTCAGAGAGTTAAAAAATGTTATTAAAAAAGCCATTATAATTAGTGATGATGAAATCAGAGAAGAGCATCTTGATTTAATAAATGATGTTAATTATGAAAAATATGATAATAATATTATTGAGTTTAATGAGATTGATAAACTAGAAAAATTTGATTTAAAAGATGTAACAAATAAATATACTATGAGATTGGAAAAAGAAATCATAAAAAAAAGTCTTAATAGATTTGGAAATAATAAAAGCAAAGTGGCTAGATTTTTAAATATCGACTATAAAACATTGCTTACAAAGATTAAAGATTATAAGTTATAAAAAAAGGAGGGATGTCGTGAATTAAATAACATTTAACTTTTTACGACACCCCGTTTAATGCTGGTGAGTTATTATGTACTTTTTTAAAAAATTTTAAGGGCTACTTAATGCAATTTATTCTTAAATAGTCCTTGTACTTTTTACTTTTTTTTTTAAAAAAAAACTATTTATGTATTCTAACTGGCTCTATTTTTTTAGTTAAATAAACACCGCAATATGTGCATCTTGCATTTTCCTTTTGGCATGAACTGCACACATGAAAATATCTTTTGCAGTGTTCACAGTAATAATGTCTTCTTTTTTCACTGAATATTCTGCGGCAAATATCACATGTTGTGCCATTAATTACATTTACTGGCATTTTATCCTCCTGCTTTTTTTCATTACTGCAATATTAAAGCAATAAACATGCCAAGTAACAAAAAAATATAAAAAATGATGATAACTATTGGAAAAACCAGTAATTAAATAAAAAATCAACAATGGAGATATTTAAATAATATTATGGTGTAATATACATATATATGGTGTGGACGCTATACATTTGATTCCATAAATCGTGGTTTAATTGACATAATTATTTATATTTGCCATATAGGTTGCTATTATATTCATATAATTTTTAATTTTTTGTAATAATTCCTCTTTGGATTCATTATCAATTATATTAATTAAATAACTTCTCTTTACTAAATAATTAATTTTTATAGTATCATCATAATTTATAGTTAAATCTTTGGAATTACCTTTGACCATTCTTAATATATTGATTAAATTTCTGTAGAATATATAAATATTCTTTAAATTATTAAAAACGTCATTGTTTATTATTTTTTCATAATATAAAGCATTAATTCCTTCAAGTGTCGAAGCTTTTCGTAAGCTTTTTATCTTTTTTCCGTAATGAATTTGTAATATCTGTACAAAATATTCTATATCTACCAATCCGCCTCTTGAGTATTTAATATTTATATCATTGTTTTTTATATAATTATCAAGCTGCATTTTACGGATTTTCGTAAAGCTCTCAAAATCAACCGGCTTATCACTGTAAACAAAATTATCTTTTTCTTTATCAACAATTGATTCAAGATATTTTCCATTATAATTACTGACTATAAATTTAAGTTTAACAAGAGCCTGTCTTTCAAAAAAGTATGCTTCACCGTCAGGTGAAAAATATTTTTTAAAGCTCTCCAGAGATACTGCGAGATTGCCTTTTTTACCGTAGGGTCTCAAGTTTAGATCGATTTCAAAAATTCCTTCACGTTTTGCCTCAATTATTTTTAAGAATAATCTTAAAAAATTATCAAAATAATTTTGGATTTCCAGATTTCCTTTCATATCGTCTGGTACATCGTAGACAAACATAAGTTCAATATCTGAAGCATAACCTAGCTCTCTGCCTCCGAGTTTACCTAATCCAAAAACTGCCCATGGAGGAGGATATTTAAAGTTATATTTATTTATGATTTCATGTTCGATACGATTGAAGGAAAGTTCTATTATTACTTCAGATAAGACGGTTAGCTCCTCAGCGAATTCAAAGAAATCTATTTTATTAAATATCTGTCTTAGATCGATCCTGAAGCTTTCTTCATCCTTGAATTTATTAATCAGTACTTTAAAATCATCGATATGCTTTGTTAGATAATCTTCTCTATTACAGTATTTTTCATTGAATATTTTAATAAGGGTATTTTTATCGTTGCGAATATTTATAATATCATCGCTTAAAAGAGGCAAAAATGTCTGATAATTTAATCTGAATAGATCTTCCCAGATAAAATCACTTATACCAAATATCTTTGCAAGTTTCTCAAGGACATCTTTTTGTCCTAAAATAGGCAATTCGTTTTTCTCTTCGCTTTCAAATATCCTGCAAAGCAGTTTATCAAAATATTCGAGTGCTTTATTTGGATCTACTGCGTTAAAAAGAAGACTTGAATACTGTTTTATCATCGTGATTGTGATTTCTAGATCTTTAATTTTTTTTGACGATGTTATTTTATTGCCGTCACCTGTCATAATAAAAAGTCGGTCTTTAACGGTATCATTTATAGTATTTATTTCAATTTTAAAAATGTAATAATCACGCATTGCAAGCACGTTTGTAAATATATATAAAAATGCAAAACTGTCATTAGAGCTTATATGCAGTATTGTATAGTGATCGCTTGATTCGTTATCAATATTGATTTCTATTGGATTTATAACAGCCTGGAAGGTTTTACCTAAATCTTTTAAAACATTAAAAATTTTAATATTTATAATGTTGCTAGCTTCTTTTTGATCGCCTTTTTCAAGAAATTTAAGTATAGTATTCAATTCATTTTTAAATTTATACCAGTCTGTTTTAATTTTTTTTGATACTGGCTTTACTCTTGAAATGAATACAATTTTTTTCTTTCGTAAAATATTTTTATTATCCAGATTTATTTTTGTTTTATATAATCTGTGATAAAAATTATTTCTTTTGTCTGATTTTAATTTTTCTTCATAATCCGAATATGTAAAAGACTCTCCATTAATGATTTCAAGATAGTTTGCAGATATTAATCCTGCGATTTTTGAAAATTCATACGAATAATCAAATGCAACAATTGTCAGATTGAATAAATTGTTATTTTCGGTCGTAAGGTCTATCTCAACAAGATTATCCAGATTTAATTTTGAGATCATCTCAATATGTTTTATTATGTCCGATTCGCTGAATTTAAGAAAGTATTCACTGTCCATCCTGTAAAAGTGATCATCAATCAAATCAGTTTCAAGATTGTGCGACATCTTAATGATATTGTTTTTTAATTTAATGTAACGTATTGTTTCTTCAAATAACGAGTTAAATATTTTTCTTATTTTTTGCATTTTATCATTAAGTATTTTTTTAAAATGCAAAGGATAATTTTTTAAATCAGGATTTAAATTACTATCAAGGTTATATGAAGAAAACAATTTTAATATTTCTTCGTCATTTTGGGGGATACTCTGCATAGGGAGGTTATTGCTGAATTGAAGGATGTTTTCTACGGATCTTAAAAATATGTAATTGTCTTTTAAAATCAAGTATTCATTTTCAGTTATTATATTAAATGTTTTAAGAGAATCAAGAGCGTTTAAAGAATTGTTTTTACGTATTTCCGTGTATTTTACCCCGTGTATCAGTTGGAGCAATTGTATTATAAATTCGATATCGCGGATTCCTCCGGGGGATAATTTGATACTTAATTGTTTTATATTTCGATTTGTTATTTCTTTTTCTATTTTATTCTTTGTATTTTTAATTTCGCTTAAAATGTATTCTACAGATGCTTGTCTGTAAATTAATGGGGTTATAGCTTCATTAAATTTATTATATAAAGTATTACTTCCCCAGACATTTCTTGATTTTATTAATGCTTGAAATTCCCATTGTCTTCCTCTTGTTTTGTAGTATTCCAAAGCATTATTAATTCCCATTATTAATGGTCCGCTTATTCCTTCAGGTCTTAGTCTTAAATCCACCCGGTATAAAAAACCTTCCTGTGAATTTATTCTTAAAAAATCTAGAAAATTTTTTATGAGTATCTGGAGATTTTTAATATTATTTTCATTTAGATATTCATCTTTGCATAAAAGGATAAGATCAATGTCAGAACTGTAATTTAATTCGTTACCACCATATTTACCCAAGCCAATTATTATAAGGTTTTCCTTTAGTTCATTAAAGCTGTCATTGTCAGTTTGATTTTTAAAAATACATGAGTTCATCGCAATATCTATACAGAAATCTGCAAGCTTTGATATTAAAAAAACATTTTGTTTAAAATCAATCAAATTAAAAAAAGAATATATGCTTATTAAAACCATTTCATGATTTTTGATATTTCTTAATTGTCTAAAAATATAATCATAATCTTTTGAGATTAATATATTATTGTATCTGTTATATAGGTAATTAATAAATTCGGTGGAATTCTTCTGGATTATTGATAAATATTCTTTATTATTAGTTTCTATTTTATAGAAATCTTCCAGAATCAATGGGTTTTTGTTGATTATAGACAGGGCAAATGGACTTGAAAGGATAAAATTTTTTATATTTTTATGATTTTTTGAGTAAAATTCCATTAATGTTTTTTTAATGTTTTTATCATCAATTTTTTTTATTATTTCATCAATCATGTTGAAAACTCAAAACATTGTTTTTATATATTTGTAAATATAAAAATTTAAAATATAGTAAAAATCGTAAGTTATTTTATATATAATTAAAAAAAATATTAAAATAATCAAGATTATTATGAAAAATTAAATAATATTTGCTTTTTTTATAATTAAGATTAAAATAATAGTATAAGTTAGTAAAAAATAATAAAAAAAGGAGGATTTTATGTATAGTTTAGATCAATTAAAAAAGATGAAAGTTAATGAATTAAAAGAGATAGCAAGTGATATGAATATATATTTTAATAAAACTGTAAAAAAAGAAGAATTGATAAAATTAATATTAAATCCTGAGAATAAAAATGAAACAAAAAAATCAAAAGGCGGCAAAAAAATTACAAAAGAAAAAATAGTATCTGAGAAAAAAGATTCAAAAAAAATTAAGATAGTTAATAAAAATGTTAATATTGATGAAATACCGGATTTGCCAAAAACTTATGGAACAAATAAAATAGTTTTAATGATAAGGGATCCATATAATGGTTTTGCATACTGGGATATAGATGATGAAACTATTAAGAAGCATGATCTTGATAATGCAAAAATCAATAAGTACTTAAAAGTTTATGATATTACAGGTGGAAAGCAAATAGAAGAATGCAATTCCAGTTTTGATATTATGATAAATTATAAAGATAATTCAAGATATATTAATTTCCCAAGACCCAATAGTTCATATATTGTTTCATTAGGATATTATAAAAATAATAAATTTGTTGCTGTATTAAGCTCAAATGAAATAACTCTGCCGAGAATCGAAGTATCCGGTGAAACTGATACTTCAAACGATTTTTCCTTTACTGATAAGCAATTTGAACAGATTATGCAGGCGAGTGGTGCAAATATTATGTTCCAGCATGATGGGAGCCAGGAATTAATGAAATTTTTATCCGGCAATATTGATAGCAATGTTTCAAGTGGAAAGAAATAGATAAGTTTTAAAATTCTAGCAAAAATAAAAAATATACGACTGATATTTTGTATTTTCTAAAGACTATATAAAACACTTTTACAAGTGTAAACCATCCTTTTTACATCTTGACATTCTAAAAATAAATGCATAATATGCTGTACTGAATAAAAGGAGTAAGATTTGCTAAATTTATATAGAAATCCTTTGTTAAAAAGTACATTTATTAAAGCTGCAATTTTATTATCCTGTTCATTAATTATTGCTATAATACTTGGCATTGTGCTGGGTAATCTTAATAATATGACAGAAATAGATAAGCTTCTTGATACAAAAAGACCTGCCTTGCCCAGTATTCTATATGATAGGAATGGCGAAGTTATTACTACTTTTTATTCTGATGAAAAAAGAGATTTAATATCACTTGATTCGGTGCCGGATTTTCTTGTAAATGGATTGATTGTTTATGAAGATGAGAGTTTTTATCATCACAGAGGATTTAATGCTCTGGCTATAATGAGAGCGGCTATAAACAATTTGTTAAGAAGACCTGTTAGCGGCGCTAGTACTTTAACACAACAGCTTGCAAGGACGATATTTTTAACTCATAAATTCAGCTGGACAAGAAAGATAAGAGAATTCTGGATTGCAATGCAGCTGGAAAAAAAATTCACAAAAAATGAAATTCTTACTTTATATATAAATCATGTACCTCTTGGTTCGGGTGTAAACGGATTTCAGGCTGGAGCCAAATTTTATTTTAATAAAGATGTATCTATGCTTTCTTATGCAGAAGCAGCTTCATTGATTACAGTTATATCCAATCCGACTTATTATTCTTTTATAAGATTTCCTCAACATCATAAAAGAAAACAAAAAGAAGTTTTAAAAAAAATGGTTAAAGCCGGTATTATAACGCAGGAAGAAGCTGATAAAAGTCTTGATGAGTTCTGGTTTAACTGGGAAACAACTCCTCAGCAAACCAGAGGTGCTTTTTTTAATAGAGAAGACAAAGCTCCGTTTTTCAGCGATTGGGTGCTTAATGAAATAAATAAGGAATTACCCAATGTAAATGTTTTTAAAGATGGTTTAAGGATTTATTCAACACTTGATTTAAAGTACAACAGAGTCGCAGAATCCATGATGAGTGAAGTGCTTGAAAAACAACAGAAGATTTTTGAGGCATCTTCCAGTATTCAATATAATGCAATACAGAGAAATTATCTGGAGATGGTGGCTTTAGTATCTGATTTATTTGCTTTAAACAGTGTAAATTATAATAGAAATAAAAGCATGATTGATAGGATATATACAGAGGTTAATAAAGATATTATACCAAGTCTTAATCTTACGGCTCAATCATTTGGTCTTGGTGCTTTGGATGTTATGACCGAAATGCTTCTAAGTAAGGAGACGAGTACTCAAAAATTGTTGGCTGATGTTCAGGGAGCTTTTGTAGCAATTGATAATGAAACAGGGCAAATTGTTTCGATGGTAGGGGGTAAAAATTTTGATCCTAACAATAGATTTAATTATGCAATGCAGGCTCGTAAACAACCTGGTTCATCGATTAAACCATTGTATTATTCACTTGCATTTGATTCAAAGATGTTTACTCCTGCAACTGTAATTGTCGATAAACCGAGAGTTTTTACATTAGGTTCGGAAGATGAAGCCGAATGGTATTCGCCATATAATTATGGTGGCAATTATTATGGTCCAGTAACTCTTCGTAAGGCTTTAAGAAGGAGTTTGAATATACCTTCATGCGTTGTTTTTTATGAGCTTGGTAAAAATAACGGCTATAAGGCTCCTATTGACAGAATCGCGTCACTTCTTGGTCTTAGATCTCAGGAAGAAATAAATCAACGATTTGATTATGTAATAAGTACAGCACTAGGCACATGTACTGTATCCCCAATTGAAATGGCTGGGGCTTATTCTGTATTTGCAAATCAAGGCAAACGAAGAATACCAAATGTAATAATAAAAGTTGAAGATGCAAGTGGTAAACCTATATGGGAGCCATGGAAGGAGCTGGAAAAGTACTACAGAGAAAATAATAGAAGATTGCAGGTAATCACTCCGCAGTCTGCATATTTAATAACAAGCATCTTGAAAGATTCATTTAATGTCGACGGTACTCTGGTACATATAAGGCAAAATATGATAAATCAACATAAGTATATTCCACCGGTTGATTTTGCGGGTAAAACTGGTACAACCCAAAACTGGAGTGATATATGGTGTATAAGTTATTCGCCTGTTATTACTGCCGCTGGATGGATTGGTTTTGATAAGTCTGGTTTAAGTTTAGGTTTTGAACAGTCTGGCTCTCAGACGATTGGTCCTGTTGTTATGGAATACATGAGGCAGTATCATGAGAATATGGGACCTACCCAATTTAAAATGCCTGATGGCATTGGTAGTGCTGTAATTTGTAAAAATTCCGGGTTACTACCTTCACCTTATTGTAATAAAGAAGATTTGACGGTTGAGTATTTTTTACCTGGCACCTATCCTACAGAAACATGTAATTATTGTAAAAGTTTTAAGCTTAGGGAAGAAAATGCTGATAAATTATTTTATGATAAATTTGAAAAAGATTTCAGTAAAGAGGACCTAAATAAATATTTTAATAATCAATCAATCAATGTTGATAAATCAATTTTAAATGAATTTAAATCAACAGATAATGTTAAAATAGACGATAGTATATTGAATAAAATTGATTTATATGATGATTTTAAGGATGTTACTGATCCAACTCTTAACAAAGATCAGTCTTCGTCATCCAGCAGTCAGTCTTCAACTGTGATTAATAGTATTCAGCAGGAAGAAAATAATAATACGCAAAATTCAAGCAGTTTGGAAACTAATTCGAATCCTTCTGAATGATTTTTTTAATAAAAAAATGAATAGCAAAATTAAATATTTTACATTTAATCCATATAGAATTAAAAATTAATATTTATAATTAAGAGGCAAGTAAATAATCATGGATATAAAAAAAACCGCATTATATGAAATTCATAAAAAATTAAAGGCAAATATAATAGATTTTGCTGGAGTTTATCTTCCTGTATTTTATTCTTCCATACAGGAAGAACATCTTGCTGTGAGAAATAATATTGGTTTGTTTGATGTTTCACACATGGGTAATTTAATTTTAAAATTTAATAAAAAAGAGGAGGCTGTTAATTTTTTAAATTATTTATTACCCAATGATTTTAGTAAAATATATCCTGGCAAATGCATTTATAGCACTATGTTAAATCATGAAGGAACTGTAATAGATGATATTATTGTAATGTCGTTGACCGACACCGAATATCATATTATAGTTAATGCTTCAAACATTAAAAAAGATTATGAATGGATTTCATCGGTAATAAAAGATAAAAACATTATTATTGATAATAGGTCTGAATATTATTCTATCATGGCGGTACAGGGACCGGGATCAATGAGGTTTTTAGAGAATGAATTTAATTTTCCTGTAAGTAAATTAAAAACTTTTGAGCTATCTATATCTGAGTATAATTCTAAAGAATTATTAATATCCAGGACCGGATATACTGGAGAAAATGGTTATGAGTGTATTCTGGATAATGACTCTGGTGTTAAATTATTTGAAGAGTTATTAGAAAAAGGTAAGAAATACGGGTTAAAGCCTTGTGGACTAGGATCAAGAGATACATTGCGTATTGAAGCAGGACTTCCGTTATACGGTCATGAACTAGATGATAAACATTCTCCTTTGCAGACTAATATGAAATGGAGTGTTAAATTAAATAAACCTCTTGATTTTATTGGTAAGAAAGCGATGATAGATGGAATGAATGATAGATTTTTTGATGTATTGATCGGTTTTGAAGTTATTGGTAGATCAATACCAAGGCAGTCTATGAATATAATTAGCGTTGATAATAAAACAGTGGGTTATGTTACATCGGGTACTTATTCGATAAGTTTGAAGAAAAATATAGGTATCGCATATATAAAACCCGATCAAATTGCAAGAGATTTAAAAATCGAAATAAGGGGAAGACTTGAAGATATTAAATTGATAGATCTTCCTTTTTATAAAAGAATTTAATAATATATAGGGAGAATTAATGACTTATTATCCTCATTCTCAAAATGAAATTAACCAAATGCTTAAGGTCATTGGAGTAAATACTATCCATGAATTAAAAAAACCGATACCAGCAAAATATTTGATCAATGATATAAAATTAGATGAAGGTAAAAGTGAATTAGAAGTTTTCAGATATTTTGATAAATTGGCAGGGTTAAATGCTAATTATGAACATATATTTGCCGGCTGTGGTGCATATAATCATTATATCCCGGCAGTAGTTGATGAAATATCATCGAGGCAAGAATTTTACACAGCTTATACTCCCTATCAGGCTGAAGTATCTCAAGGGACATTACGAATCATTTTTGAATATCAGACATATATGTGTCTCTTGACAGGGCTTGATGTATGCAATGCTTCTATGTACGACGGAGCAACAAGTCTTGCGGAAAGCATCCTGATGGCTGTTAAATCCACAGGTAAAAATAAAGTATTGATAGATAGATTTACTCATCCAGAATATATTGATGTTGTTAAAACTTATTTAAAACCATTGAATATAGAAATAGTTTTTTATGAATCCGATCCATACATTTTTAACATTAATGATTTTAAAAAAGTATGGGATGAGAGCTTTTCGGCATTTGTTATTTCAAGCCCTAACTACTGCGGCAGTATAATCGATTTTTCAGGTTCAGCCGAAATTATACATTCAACAAAATCATTATTGATTCAGAATATTCAGGAGGCTATGTCTCTTGTAATATTTAAAAGCCCGTCAGATTATGGTGTTGATATTGCATGTGGTGAAGCTCAGAGTTTCGGTATTCCATTAAGCTTTGGTGGTCCTTATCTTGGATTCATATCATGCAAGAAAGAGCTCGTAAGAAGAATGCCGGGTAGACTTGCAGGACAAACAGTTGATAAGGACGGAAACATTGCCTATATTCTGACTCTTTCGACTAGAGAACAACACATAAGAAGGGAAGGGGCAACTTCAAATATATGCTCTAATCATGGGTTGTGTGCAATAAGAGCCAGTATTTATCTGACGATACTGGGCAATAAAGGATTACAGGAATGTGCTTTAAAAAATATAGAAAATTCGATCTATTTAAAAAAAGAAATATCAAAATTAAGTAAATTTAGGATTATAGATTCTCAAGTTTCATTCAATGAATTTACAGTTTATACAGAATTAGATTATAGTATAATAAAAGATAATCTTGAGAAAGAAGATATTTTGTCATTTATACCGTTGGATAAATTGGGATTGAAAAATCATTACATTGTATGTACTACTGAAATGAACACAAAAGATGATATTGATTGTTTTGTAAATGTATTACGGAGAATTTAACATGAAAGATAAAGATATAATTTTTGAAAAATCTAATGACTCTCTCTCATATTTTAAATTTGGACTCGTTGATGATAAAGAAAAGCTTATCAATTCAATCCCTGTAAATGTAAGAAGAGATTCGAGTAAAAAAATTATGCCCGATGTTAGCGAAAATGAAGCAGTAAGGCATTATATTAATTTGTCAAACAAAAATTATGGAGTTGATTCTAATTTTTATCCGCTTGGCAGTTGTACTATGAAGTATAACCCTAAGATTAATGAAAAGATATCAAAAGATGATAGGTTTAATTTTCATCCGTATTCTGATAATAAAAGAGTGCAGGGTAATTTAAAAATAATGTATGAATGTAAGAAAAATCTTCTTGAAATTACTGGTATGGATGATCTTACGTTAAGTCCATGTGCAGGAGCCCATGGTGAGCAAACAGGTCTTTATATAATCAGAGAATATTTTATAAAAAAAGGCAAGCAGCGATCGATTATTTTAATTCCGGATTCAGCTCATGGTACAAATCCTGCATCAGCAAGTGTAGCAGGTTTTAAAACTGTTACAATTAAATCTAATGCTGGTGGTTTTGTTGATTTGGAAGATTTAAAATCTAAGGTAAATGATAATGTTGCTGGATTTATGCTTACCAATCCAAATACATTGGGATTATTTGAAAAAAATATAGAGAAAATAGTAGATATATGTAAAAAATACGATATCCAACTGTATTATGATGGTGCGAATTTAAATGCGTTGCTTGGTATATCAAAACCGGGTCTTATGGGATTTGATGTTGTTCATATAAATTTACATAAAACTTTTTCTACACCGCATGGCACGGGAGGTCCTGGCGCTGGTCCGGTTGCGGTAAAGAGTCATTTAAAAGATTTTTTACCGGGTGAAGATATAATCTATGATAAAAAAAATAAATGTTATAGTATAAAAAAAATTGGTACGTCTAATTTAATTAAAATGCGTTCATTTTATGCCAATTTCTTGGTAGTTTTAAAAGCATATATTTATATTATTTCTTTAGGTAGGGAAGGCGTTTTAAACAGTGGTCTTATATCATTGTTGAATGCAAATTATTTAGGAGCTCTGTTAAAAGACAAATTTGATTTTGCAACTAAAGATCATATAATGCATGAATTTGTTATTTCTTTGACAGAAGTTTGTAAAAAAACTGGCATTACAGTTGGTGATTTTGCAAAGAGAATTCTGGATTATGGTTTTCATTCTCCAACTGTGAGTTTTCCTTTAATAGTGCATGATTGTCTTATGATAGAGCCCACAGAAACTGAAAGTAAAAAAACTTTAGATAAATTTACCGAAGTGATGATTAAAATAATAGATGAAGCAATAAATGAACCGCAACTACTTAAAGATTCACCGTATAACACGCCAGTCAAACGTGTTGACGATGTAAGAGCTGCACGGCAAATAATTTTAAAATATGAAGACTAAGAGTTAAGGCAAGATGCCTTAACTCTTTTTAGCTTTAACTGTTGATGTTTGTTCAAGATCAAGTATAAATTCAACTTCACCGAGTGACAGATCGAGAGTTTTTGAAATTTCATCTACCGTCCATCCCTGTTTTTTCAGTTTTAATACAGTATCTCTTTTTGAAGAATCATCCTTAATTCTGTTTTTTACAACAGGACTTTCGGATGTGTCTGATAATAACGATTGTAATAATTTAATTCGTTTATCTGTGTCCTGATTTAAATTTACGATTTGAGTTTCAGCCTTAACCAGCCACTCTCTGTATTTGTTTATTACATCAATTCTGGATTCAAGGTCTTCAACAAGTGAATCCATCTGTTTGAATTTATCGATAACTTCGATAACTTTTTTTTCTGACTTTGTTATCAAATTTGCATCTTTCTCGAATGTTTTAAAGCTCTTTTCATAGGTTTCTTTTTTAAATTCAAGGTCGTTATATTGTTTTAATAAAACATCATATTTTTTATTTAAATCTTCGGTCAAGGTTTTTATATTGTCAATCGAGGTAAGAGAGTCTGTAATTATTTCATCTTTTTTCTGTAAGGTTTCTAGCTGTTTTGATAAGGTATCAAATTTATCTTTTACATTATCTATTTTATCTTCAACAGTAGTAATTAAAAGTTTAGCATTTTTAATATTTTCCATTTTATCATTAACATTTTCAGATATATCCTGAAGATCTATGAGAATACTTTCGATATTTTCTATTTTCTTCTTTTCATCTAAAATTATTTTAAATTTTTCAAGAGATTGATTTGCAACTTCATCGATTGCCATCATTCTTTTTTCAATTTTTGCAATATCGTTTCTGTCTTTTCTGATTTCAATAATATCATTTTTAAGCGCTTTAATCTCTTCACCGAGTTTGTTTTTTAAATAATCTGCTTTATCAAATATCTTTGTTGATTTCTCAAATTTTTTGATTTCATCATCAATAAACGTTATTTTTTTATCAAGATTATTTGCGTGTTCAAGGAACCTTGCCGTAAATCGGTCATCTATCTGTTTCATGTTATTTTGTATATTAATCATTTCTTTTTTAAATAAATTAATCTTGTCTGTAGCATCCTTTTCTAGTGCCGAATACTTTTGCTTTATTTTTTCATTACCTTCTTCATAGATATTGTTAATTTCTTTTTTGCCGATTTCGATTTTATTGCTAACTTCATAATCAATTTTATTTTTTAATTCTTCAATGTCGATTTTTAATTTGTCAAAATTTTTAATATAAGATTCAAGCTTATTATTATTTTCGATTATTAACTGTTCGCCTTTTTTATAAAATAAATCTTCAATTTCTTTTGTTTTAGTTATAAGATTATTTTCTATTGTTGAGGCTTTTTCATTTAACTCATTAATATTTTCTTCGTATTGATTGTTAAATAAAATAATTTTTGAGTTGACTTCATCGTAGATATCATCGAATTTTTTATAAAATTGATCTTTAAAATTATCAAATTCAATTTTTTTGTCATTCATAATATTTTGAGTCCAGTTTTCTATATCATTACTGTAGTTTGCAGTCAGATCTTTGATTTGTTTTAATGAATTTTCTTTTGTTTGGTTTATAATTTGATTTGCTTCTTTAATAAGAGATTCAATAGTATTTTTTAGATCGACTGACATTTGAATAAATTCTTTTTGATTTATATTATATCTTGACTTTATTTCATTAAAAGCAGCTTTTTGAAGTTCGTCACTATATTTATTGATGCTATTTAAAAAATTAAATTTGATTTTTTCCATTTCACCTTTATGTGATAAAATTAATTCTTTTAGTGCATTTATTTCATTTTTACTATTTGTTATTGTTTCTGTATTTGATGAAATCGTATCATTTACAGATTTTATATAATTATCAACTTTTTCTGTTAGATGCGTAAGTTTTTCATCTGTAACATTTGCATTCTCAAATATTGTTATATCAATTTTTTCTATGACTTCATGAAGTTTTGATTTAAAACTGTCTTCAATAGAAGATGTCTCATCTCTAAATGATTCAAATTTTTTTGATAATTCTTCTTTTACTTGATTAAATCTATTTTGCAGGTTGTTATCAAGGTCTTTTTGATTTTTTATAATATAGTTTTCTATTTTTAATGCTCGTTTTTCCAGTTCTGAATTAATATTATTTAATTTTGACTCAGCATCTTTGAGTGATTTTTCATATTTAGCATACATATTATTGGATTTGATATTAACATCTTTTATAAAAATATGAAGAGATTTGTCGATGTTATTAAGAATATTTTTCTTTTCATTTTCAAAATATTCTTTAATTTTTATTACATTATTTGAAAATATTTTTTTGCATTTATCGATATCTTCATTGTATTGAGTTGTTATTTCATTTTGTCTGGATGTAAGATCATTTATAGATTTATTAACATGTTCAGTTGTTAAGTCTATTTCATTTTGAAGTTTGATAATGTTATCTGATAAAATATTGAAATTATCCATCGATTCATTATATTTATTTTTTATTAAGTTTTCAAAATCTTCAGAATTATTTAAGATTTCATTTTTAGATTTTGCAAGTTCATTAAGAATTTCAGATTGAAAATTTGCCATTTTTGATTTGATTTCATTGAAGATGTCGAGTTCTAATTTTAATCCTAGCTCATTTGCATTATTTATATGAATATTGAATTCATTGATTTTGTTATCTATGTCGTTTGTTATATTTAATTTTATTTTTTCAATTTGATCGGTTGTATCTTTTAAGAATGATTCAAAATATTGTGCTTTTTCAGTGGATTCTTTTTCGATTTTTCTAAAATTCAATAAAAGATTTTTATAATGTGTTTCAGTTTCTTTTGCAATTTGAGTAACATTTTTGGCTGTAATGATTTTTATTTTTTCACCAAATTTTTCTAGATCGGATTTTAAATTGTCGTGAGTAAGCTGTATATCACTAATCTGATTTTGTTTATGCTTTTCAAGTTCTTCTTTATATTGAGTTATCAAATCAAAGCTTGTTTTTTCAACATTCTTAATTTCTTTATTATATTCATCTATTCTCTGCAAGAGTATATTATTAAAATCAGCGTCCAGTTTTTTGAATTCATTAGATTTTTCATTTAATATTTTTTGCTGATTGATTGTAAATTCAACAAGTTCATTTTGAGTCTTTTTTAAATCTTCTCTTAATTCCAGTCCTGACTTTTTAATGTTTTCAGTGAGTTCTTCTCTTTTACTTGTGATTTCTTTTTTTACAGATATTAATTCTTTTTTTACTTCATTGACTTCATTATGGGTTTCTTTTAGTATTATATCTTTAATATTTTTTAAATTATTAAAGTTTTCTTTTTTTATATTATCTTCGACTCTGTACATATCTTTTTCAATCAAAGCAAGCTGCTTTTTAAATTTTTCCAATCTTTCATTAAGTCCTTTTAGATAATCATCGTTTTCATGGAGTTCTTTAACATTTAAATTTATATCCGATATTTCCTTATCGATCATATCAATCTTTTTATAAAAGATGCTAATTTTATCTTTTTCTCTTTCTAAAATATCAATTCTTTGCTCTACGCTATTTATTGATTTATTGAATTCCTCGAGGATTTTATTACCTTTTTGAAATGTTACTTCGATGCAATTATCAAAGTCTTTTAACTCAAGATATTTCTCTTTTGCAAAACTTGACAATTCTTCTTTAATATTTTTTGATAACTTTGCAATTTTTTCAAAATTACGATTTTTTTGATCGAGTTGCCTGAATATTAAAACTACTACTATTGAAGAAAAAACAGACAATAAGATTAATAAAATTTGCATACACCCCCCCCAAAAAAAAGAAAACTTTATATAATAATTTTAAAATTCTACATTATTTATAAATTCATGTCAAATATT
>CAZHHK010000040.1:0-25444 GCA_964531405.1 uncultured Spirochaetales bacterium
ATAAATATATAATTGATACAAATTTGTCAAATGGTTTAATATTTGACAGAAGCAAGAATAAAATCGGGAGGGGTTTATGAAAAAATGTTTAATCTTTTTATGTTTGATAATTTTGTTTTTTAGTTGCTCTACTTTAAATGTTATTAAAAAAAATAAAGAAAATGTTAAAGTAGTAATCCTTGAGCCACCGATTGTCGAAAAAAAATCTTTTACACCAAACATTAAATCGGATAATAAAATAAAGATAGATACTGATATTTATGATATAAAGCCTGAAGAACCTGATGATGAAATATTAGCTCCTGAAAAAAATACCAATAAACAGAGTACAAATAAAAAGAATCAAGTAGATAATAATAACAAAAGCAAAAGCAATAGCAATAACAAAAACAATAATACAAATCAAAACAACAATCAGACAATCGATCTTGCAACGGTCAACCTTGAAAAATTCAAGGTTGATGAAAAAGAAGTTAAAGAAATTCAGGTGGGAGAAAATCAGAAGTTTAGTATATCACTTTCTGATTCTGGCTGGATAATAAGAAAGTTATACCCAAATCTTATCAAGGTCCTAAAACGAGATAATAGAAATACAAATACAATATTTCAATTTCAATCAACAGTTGCATGTAATGTTTCAATAATGTTTTTAAGGTATAATGCCCCTACAAATTCTATCTGGAGACAGGTTTACAATATAAATGTAATGCCAAAGCTTTTTAATGAAGTTAAGGACAATATAGAAGAAAAGAGCAGTTATGCTGATTCTAATGATTATATGCGGGATGAGGGTATAGTTTTTGATGACGGCAAAAACGAAATAAAGATGACTCCGGAAAAAAAGGAGAAAAATAAGAAATCTAAAAAAGACATGGATTATAAACTCGATATTGCTAACCAACAATATACCGAAAAAAAATACGATGAAGCAGGGGCTATTTATCGCGATCTTGTTAATGCAGGCGAGGGGAGCCCTGAAATTTATTTTAAACTCGGTATGATAGAGAAAATAAAAAATAATCTTGATAAATCCAATGAATATTTTAAGAAGGTACTTGAAGAAAAAGATGAACTCTTTTATTCGGATGCACTCTTAGAACTTATGAAAAATCTTCAAGCAGGTAAAAAATATCTTGAAGCAATCGATACATATTATAAATATACTTATGGCAGGAGTCCAAATACACGATATCAGGAAGAACTGAATTTAATGCTTGCCGATACATATTACAGCATGAAGGATTATAAGAATGCAGGTAATGAATACAGAAGATTTATAAAATTGTATCCTGATTCATTTTATATAGACAAAGCTCTGTTTTATCTTGCTAATGCTTTAGAGAATTTTAAGAATAATCCTGATTTTAAGGAAGCTTACAGATTATATAAGATTATTGTCGATGATTACCCTGAATCTGTTTACTATAATAAAAGTAAAGAACGGATATTATTTCTTGAGAGGCATTATTTAAAAATTAATTAATGAATAAACCGCGAGTATTAGTTATAGATTTTTTTGATACCACTCTTTTAAAGGATTATAGGAAAAAGTTTGATTTTGACTATAAACCGCAAATAACTCTCGAGGAATTAATCAAATTTATTAAATTTTATGATGCTTTGATAATCTCAACAAGGATTCCAATTAGAAAACCAGTAATCGACAATGCCGATAGGTTAAAATTGATTATCCGGATGGGAGCCGGTGTGGATCATATAGATTTAAAATTATGCAGTAAAAATAAAATCATCGTCTGTAATACACCAAACTCCAATGTTTCTCCTGTTGTTGAATACTTATTTGGTCAGTTGATAAGGATTTATAGAGATTTCGATTGTATGCATAATAATATAATTAATGGATGCTTCAGGGATGGATTAGCCGTAGGAGAGGAATTATCCTCAAAAACTATTGGTATAATTGGGGCTGGTAGGATTGGGGGCAGGGTTGCTAAGGTGGCAAAATGCTTTGGTATGAAAGTGTATGCAAATGATCCTTATCTTGATGATAGAGCCAAAAACTTGCTTCCTGTTGACAAATGGCTTAGCAAAAAAGAATTGATAAGAAAATCTGATATAGTAACACTTCATGTACCGCTTACAAAAAAAACAGAGTATTTAATAACCAGGGATTATCTTTCATTGATGAAAAAGGATTCTGTATTGGTAAATGTAGCAAGAGGTAAAGTCGTAAAAATGGATGATGTAATTAATTATGCAAGAAAAGGTATTATCAAAAAATTCATACTGGATGTATTTGAAAATGAACCTTATAAAAGCTCTGTCCCTGATGATGTAAAAAAATATTTTTATTTTTCTCCTCATGCTGGTGCCTTTACCAGAGAATCATTTTATGCAAGAAGCAGAGAAGCATTGGAAGAACTAGATGAGTTTTATAAGAATAAATTGCCTCATGGTTATATCGATCCAGTAAAAGGTTATTAATCCTTTTTAAAAAACAAGAAGTTTTTTGATTAATTCGTAGATTAAATTTAGGTAATAATCTTTTAATAGCAAAGCCGTGATGCCTGAGATTATCCCTACTATAAATCCTATTATGCAATCGCTTAAATAATGATAGCCTTTAGAAATACGTGCTATTGATGAGGCGATTGTAATAATTAAAAATATAGGTAGCAATACAAAACTATCCCCTGTAATAATGAATACCGCAAGCCTTGAAATATGTCCTGATGGGAATGAATAAGGATCGATTTTGATGAAATTATCAGTACTTATTCTCTTTCTTTTGATTGAATATTTTAGTATGAAGACAATAAGTGTTGATAGAATGAGTCCTGCTATTGATATTATCCCGGCATTTGATGTATCCTCATTTATAATAAGAATTATAAGTATAATTGTTATTACAGCAAAATTACCAGTTCTGGCAATTATAGATAGAATGATATTATTTGAATATTTTGAAAGATGATTATGAATTTTTTCATCGAGTATTACGATTTTTTTAAACATTAATTAGAAAAATATTATGATTATTTTTTGATTTTTTTATAAAAATTTTTAAATTCCTGTATTGATAAACCGGCTTGCTGAATAATATTTTTTAATGCTCCTTTTGATATGGCATTGTATTCTGGTATGGTAACTATTCTGTGAGGGAATACTCTCTGTCTTAAAAAATAGTGCCCAAGGTCTTGAACATCAATCTCATAACCCATGGATTTAAATATTTCAACTAGTTTTTCAGATGAGAAAACAGGCAAGTCTTTTATTGTTTCATCATAAACCGGTGGGAAAATCATACTGTAAGTCCTGAATATCTTCATGAATCCCTTTATTGCATTATTTATATTTTTAATGGCTTCTTCTTTTGTTTTGCCCTGCGATATACATCCATTAATTACTGGCGTATAAGCATAAAAAAGGCCATCATCATCTTGCTCAACTATAAGCTTAAATTTCATTCTTAAAGCTCCTTTTTAGGAAATTACATTTAGATTTTTAAGTATAACATAATTTAATTAATAATTTAATGTTTTTTAAAAAAAATTAAGAAATTTTTTAAAAAACTATCGATATTATCGTCAATATGAATTATAATTATAATAAATTTAAATTTAATTCTTTGGGGGGGAAGATAATGGAGAATATCAATATATTAGATGAAATCGAAAGTAATGATATGAATCTTTCTGAAGAAAAGAAAAAAAATATTGAGATTGAAGAGTCGACTGTTGATGTTGAAGAGATTAAGGGCTTAAAAGCTTTCTGGATTTAGGTTGTCTACAATAGGTAGAGGTATTATTATTTTCTGTACTTCTTCATCAAATCGGTAACAGTGGTAAATGAATAACCTGATCTTACAAGTTCGCTTAAAAGGATATCCAGGTCGTTAAAAAGCCATTCATATCTTTTGAAATCGTTTTTACCTACATTAAAAACGATAATCTGACCGGGTTTCAAATTTGTTATTATTCTTTCGATCAGCTCTGCATTTTTTTTATAGGTTTGAGAGTCTTTATCTGCATCGTCGATACTCGTCCAGTCAAGACTGTCCAGGTTAAAAGTTACAAATTTATATCCGCTTTCGAGTCCGTATTTAACTATATTATCATTGAAAAAATATCTTGGACTATGCCATATAGGAGAAAAATTTTTACCAGTTATCTTATAGAATTTTTCTTCATTAGTAGACAATCCCTGTCTAATAAAATTTTTGTCGATTAAAAAATCGTTATCGGTTAGATTTACATAATACTGAAATAAATTGCCAATTTCTATATTAAAGTATGAAAGCTCTTTAGTAAGAGATCTATTTATATCCATGAAAGAGCCGTTTATAAAAAATGTTGCATTTATGTTAAAATCTTTAAGATCTGAAAGTATCGGGAATACCCCTTCGTCTGATTTAATGCAATCGAATATCAGTGCTACTTCATATTTGGTGCCGGAAGGAGCATCATAATAATCCACTCCGATATCAAGCTCGGGTTGATATAGTTTATATCTTAGATTAGGCTCTCCTGTTATCATAACCTGTTTGCCGGTGTATAAATTTTTTATATAGACAGCTTCTTTATAAAATCCTTTTTTTATTTCCCTTGAAATCAATCTATCGGTATCGATTTTAGTCTCTTTGTATAGTTTGTAGTCTATTGAAGGGTTTTGTGATAAAACTCTCTTGTCTTTATCAATAATATATCTTTTAGTACCTATTGTTACACCTATTTTATTATTGATAAATCCGGCATCATCAAATGAACTTGCGAATAGTGGAGTCAAAATATTTGCTGAAGGTATATAATCATAGGTTGTATATTTCCCACCCAGGACCCATTCTCCAAAATCTATGTTTATTGTACTTAATATTTCTTCATTTTCAAATTTCCATGTTAAACTTAAACTGGCAAGATCATAACAATATGATCCCTTATCTGTGTTTATTACAAATTGTTTTTTATCCTTGCTTACGGCTATGTTGTTTATCTTTGAATTTTTTATTTCTTCAGGTGAAAACTCTTTGAAATCAAATTTATTATTTATATTTTTTGTAATGAATATTTTTTTTATTATTTCTCCTTTGTTTAGTTTATCGACTGTTAAAACTGCATCGCCATTGTCAAAGATTTCAGCATCATAAAACCTTGTGGTATTATCAAGCTGCATGTAAGTTTCCTGGATTACATCGTTATTCAATGTATAATAAAAAATAGATTTGTAATTTTTAACTATGAGAAATTTTTTTGAAAACTCGTTAAATTTGAATGAATCAAAAGCTGCATCAAATGAAAACGGGCTTTTACCTATTACATCTCCGAGTTTTAAATATTTTTTGTAGATAGATCTTGAGTAAAACTGTCTTGAATCGGCTTTGTAGATCAGATCATCTTCAATCCATATAAGGCAATCATCTTTTGTCCAGAATGTATTGTTTAATCTAACATTACCGATTAATCTAAAATCCTCAATTAAAAGTTTTTTCCTTTTATAATCGTTAATTGAGAAATAGTATGTACTGTGTCCTTTTTCATATACAAAATAATTGGAGCTATATGACCAAAAAGCAATAGGTTTGGCTGTGGAGATATCGATATCTTTTATAATAGGTTCTTTTGTATTTTTTTCAAGATCAAACAGGTACAGATCGCCTGTGGTAGCCGATGTACTTATCTTTGCTAACATGTATTTAAAATTTGGCGAAAAACTTATCCATGAAAGTTTGTTTATAGAATATTCGTCTTTATTCTCAAAATTAGGATAATTGGTAACGACATTTATTTTTTTTGTATTGTAATCATAAATATAAAGCCCCATCCTGTTGTGTATATAGAGTCTTTTATCATTTGGAGAATAATACAGTTTTTCGGGTAAAAAACTCATTGCTTTATAGAAATAATTAGAGTCTTTTTTATAACTGTAAAACAGGGTTTTATTATATTCATTTCCGGCAATTATCTCTATCGAATTGAATAATGACTCAAAATTATTATTTAAAGCAATTGGATTAAATTTCAATTCACTGAAGGTAATAAACGGAAGTAGAATAAATATAAATAGTGCTGTTTTTTTCATAATTAATCTTATCGGTACTACCATGTAAATAATTTAAAGAGTATTATTTTATTTACATTCCTGCTCTGTTTTTTAAGTCATTGATAATCCTGTTTAATTCTTTATCGATATAATCCTTGAGTTTGGATTTTTCTTCAGTAAACTCATCGAGCTTGCCTTTTTTTATATCTTCAAGCTGCTTTTTTATAGATTCGAGATCGACATTTGAAACATCGGTACCTAAAATATTTGAAAGAATTTTGTTTTCTCCATAGTTGTTTTTTAAAAAACCGCCAAGCATTCCTTTTATTGTTTCCTGCATCTTTGATTTATCGATGTCAAGCTTTGGCTTTTCGGCAAGTTTTATTTTTAAATTAGGGATTGCACCATTTATTTTAACTTTTGCAGAAATATCGTTTATTGGTAAGAAATCAAGACCGAATTCTCCAATAAGCACAGATATATCACCGGTATAATCTATGTATTTGCCTTTTATATTCATATCTCCGCCTAGTTTAAATAAGCTACTGTCAAATTTTATATCTTTTGCTTGAGATACTCCTTCACCTAGAATATAAGTTGTTGATATTTCGTTGATTATCCATTCTTTGTCAAAAAGCTTGAAATTTTTAAAAACCGAATCTAAAAATGATTCTGAAGTCAATAGACTTAGTTTTTTATTTATTTCAGCCTTGTACTTTTCAATTTGTGATGTAAACTGCTGTTTTACCGACTCAAATGTCGGCATTTTAGCAGGGAATGACCCGTTTATTTTTGACGTGAGATTTTCCGATAACCCGGATTTATATTTATTCAAGAGAGACTCTTTTCGTAATTTTGCTTCCTTTTTTAATTTTGATATTTTTTCCTCGTATTTATCGGTATCAACAACTTTTGTAATAAGGTTGAGTCTTGATGCGGCTTTTAGGATTGGACGGGTTTTGTCGTCTATATCATCGATTTTTTTTTCAACATCTGATATTGAAGAATCAATTTTTAAATCAAAATCATTGATTAATTTGTTTTTGTATTTTACAGCTTCGTCTTTTTTTTGCATGAGCTTTTCTACATCGCTTATCGTACTCTTTATTTTATCATCAGCATTGTTCATGATTCCTTTAAAATGCTCATTGGATATTTCTCCAACATTATTTTTATTGCTTAAGAATGATTTTATGCCGCCGCCGAGAGTCGAGTTAAAATAATCTTTTATAAAAAATATTATAAGATCATTTATATTATTTGATTTAAAGCCAGCCTGATTGATCTTGATTTTTATAGGACCTGTTGGGTTTACATTAAATGAATCTCCGGAAAATATTTTGATATTACCGTCAGCTTTTGCCACAGCATTGAATTCGAGGTATTTGCCTGCATTTAATTTGATGTTTATCCTGCTTTCAAGGTCAAATGGTTTATTGTTTTTTAACGAAATATTCCTGCCAATGAATTTTATCTGTGACAGATCGGCAAAAATGGGAATATCAAAGAATGAATCATCATTATAAGTTACCAGTAAGCCCTCAAAGCCGCATTTTTTAACATCAACATTAATGGGAAATTCGCTTCTAGATAATTGTTTTTTTTCGTCGGTTTTAGTTTCTTTCTTAACTTCAATTTTTTTATTATCTTTAATGCTAAATTTTTTGTTGAAATAATCATAGTTATCGATACCTTTTTTTCTTTCAAGATGAAGCTCGCCTTTTTCGATTACAAAACCCTTAACGGAGATTTCTCTTGCCAGGAGTGGGAAAAGCCTGTACTCGAGAATTATAGAATCCAGTTTCAGTATTTCAGGATATGCCCAGCCGTAACCTTTTTGAGATATCGACAAGCCGTTTAAAACAAAGCCTCTGAATATTGAGAATTTCAATTTTTCAAGTTTTACATTTACGCCGAGATATTCCGTAGCCTGCTTTTCAATCTCTTTTCGCACCAGTTCATTAGGGAATAAAACAGAAAGCAGGATTAATGCAATACTTATAAGCAATATTATAGAGCCAGCAACAATAGATGTGATTATGATTATCTTTTTTTTCATTTATTTATTACCTCATGTTTTTTTTTAAATATTTTATAATTGATTTGTTAAAATGTCAAACATATAAGAATATTTACGTATTTCTTAATATTTAGATAAATTAGCTCTGTCCCCGTCTTAGTTCATTGTATATTTTGTATATTTTTCTTGACAAATTCTGTCTATAAATATAAATAAAGACTAATTTAATTAATAAAAGGGTTTTATGAGAAAGATAATTACAATTTTTTTTATGTTTATATTTGCATTTTCTGTTTTCAGTCAGGACGAATTATTAAGTGCAAAAGAGCTTTTAAAAAGATTATCCGATAGATTTAGATCGGAAGTTAAGGATTTTCAGGCTGATATAAAGTGGGTACAGGGTGATCTTGTTCAAACAGGAAAGGTTATGTTTAAAAACCCTATGAGATTAAAAATTACCTTTAAAAATCCAAGCGGTCAGGTCATTTGCAGTAATGGTTATGATTTATGGATATATGTTCCGTCTTTAAGCACTACTTTACACCAGAAATTGCTTGAAAGAGAACATACCGATGCCGAAGATGGCAAGGTAAAAACTGTTATCAATCCGATTTTATTAAATCCGGTAGGTTTGGACAGGTTTTTAAATAATTATACGGTTGAATATATTGAAACAAAAAAGAAAATTCCATATAAAGATACAAATGTTTATAAATTTAAACTTATAAGATGGGAATCTTCAAAAGCCGGATTTAATACCATAATCTTAACAGTGCAGGAAAATGGTATAATTAGAAAGATTGAAGGCACAACGGCTTCCTATAGAAACATTACTTTAGAAATAGATAATATAGAAAAAAACATCAGTATTGGAGATACTGTTTTTAATTATGTACCTCCAGGTAATTCTCAAATTGTTGATGATTTTATTATAAATCAGGGTAAAGGGAGATAATTAAAAAAATGGAATCTTTAGGTGATTATTTAAAAGAGGTTAGAACCAATCAGGGATTTTCAACAAATCAAATCGCTAAAGAGACTAATATTGCAAAAAAGTATCTTGATGCCATCGAATCCGAAGAATTTTCTGTTTTTCCGGGAGAAGCTTATTTAAAGGGATTCTTACGAACCTATGCAGAATACTTAAAACTCGATCCGGATGAAATAGTAAATAAATATGAAAGAATTAAAATGGCTGAAACGCCTACTCCTATAGAGCAATTGATACCAAAACCAAAAACAAATCCAAGGATTTTTTATATAATAGGTGGGGTTATTTTAATCCCTCTTGTAGTATTTGGAATTATACAATTTTATAATTTTTTAAATGACTGGCAGATAAAAAACAGTCAGGCAAATAAAAATAAGCAAAGTAATGGTAAAAATAAATATATTTTGAATGTTGGCGATAAAGAAAAAAATTTTGATCTTAAAAAAGATGATATTGTTGAATTTAATGTTGATGATCAGAAATATTTTATAAAAGTTGACCAGGTCGATCCAGTCGTTGTAATCAAGGATTCTAAAAACAATCCATATTATCTTGTAAAAGATCACCTTCAGAAATATGATCTGAATAATGATCAAAATTATGATATTGGGTTATATCTAAAATCGTGGAATGAAAAAAATGCTGTAATCCTTCTAAGTCATTATGATAAAGGAGAGAGTACTTATGATTCAAATAGGACCATGGCTATTTCTGGTGAGAATGTTGAGGTGATTGCAAAGGTTACTCAATCCGAAAAAATAGATTTTAATATAACTTTAGACAGTCAGTGTTTTTTAAGATATAAAATTGATAATAATCCAGAGACAGAGGGGATGTTTAAGGTTGGGATGAATCAAAATATAAAAGCTGATAAAAGTGTTATTCTATGGATTTCTAATGCGGGGGTTGTAAAATTAAATTTTGGTAAATTCAATAAAATTTATACACCTGGCAAAATTGGTGAAGTTTCTGTAAAATTAATTAACTGGAATCAAATATCCACAGGCGAATACGAATTGCAAATCAGTAATCTAAAATAATCATTAAATGCTTATTCATTACAATAGAGATGATATTAATGGGATCATTAATGAAGTTAAATAAGGTATTTTGTATAATTATTTTTGTGTCTGCAGGTATAAATCTTTTTTCACAAACCTTGCCTAAACCTAAAGATGGTAAATTATATACCGAGTTTACATTTGTAAGAAAATCTAAATATTTAAAAAAACCAATAATAGGTAGCGGATATATAGCAATGGATGGAACAGAAAAATTTATTATGAAGCAGTCTACTCCTGTCCTTATTGTCGTAAGAAAAAATAATAAAAAGATGACCATAAAAAAAGAAAACAATGAACCTATTGAGGTTGATCCAAAAGCATCAGGGGATATAATGTTTTTATTTGAAAATGATGAAGTTATTAATGCCAGGTTTAACATTACAAAACAAACGATTGAGGGTATGGATAAATTTATGATAACTCCAAAAACAAAAGAACAGATTAAATCTATAAATGTCATATCAACATTTGATAAAGTAAATACTATAGAAATAACATTCAACGATGATTCTAATCTGATCTATACTTTCAAAAACACATTAACAGGTATTACTCCGGATGAAAAATATTTTAAATAGATTAAACAAAAGATTTTTCATCGCTGTTATTCTTATAATTGTCGGTGGAGTTTCAATATTTATTGCTTCAAAATTTATTAAAATAGAACCTTCAATAAAATCCCTTATGCCAAATGATAAAAGTCTTAATAGAAGTCTTGATCTTATTGAATCATCTCCTTTTATGGATAAGGTAATCGTTTATGTCAGTGTAAATGACAAAAACAAAATTGATGAAGCGATTGACAAAGTTAATGAGATTGTTGATAAGTCAGCAATAAAGTTTACCACTTCAATGCCTTCCATGGAAGATATAAAAGAAATAATGGAATATGTAGGTAGAAATTCTTTAGTTTTATATCCATATGAATCAAAGCCTAATCCTTTTACAGATGATGAAATAAAAAAAAGATTAAATAAAAAAATCGAATATTTAAACAGCATGGTTTTTTACGATCTTGACGAATCTTTTTTTATGGATCCGTTGATGACAGGGCTCGAAACACTTAAATATGCAAATCAGAGTAATAAAGGTAAATATTCGCCATATAAAGGCGGTTTATTGTCAAATAACTCAAAATCATATATCAGGATACTTAATTCCAGCATACTTCCAGAAGATTATAGTAATGTAAAAAAAATTGTTTCGCTTGACAAAGAGTTGAATATGATATCAAAAAAGAGAGGCTTTACAAGTTTTTTGTATTGCTCTCATCTTTACTACAATGAGAGTCTCAATACGATTGTCAGAGATGTCAATGTAATTTTTGTTTTGTCGATAATTATGGTAATTTTAATCTTTCATTTTTTTTTCAAAAAAATCATCCTCTCGTTTTACAGTTTTATACCCATCCTGCTCGGGTTTGCAGTAACATTTGTTTTTATTGCAATATTCAAAAATAATTTCGGTGGCATTGCTCTGGCATTTGGAGGGACGACTACCGGTATATCAATAGATTATACTATAAATTACATTACAAGATTAAATCTTTATCCAACATTAAAAGAAATAAGAAAGAATATAAACTTTTCTTTGATTCTAGGATTTGTGACTACAATCGCATGTTTTGTGTTTTTACTTTTTTCAAATATAATGTCATTAATTGAAATTGCCATATTCGGAATTCTTTCCGTGGGTTTTTCATTTTTATTTTCATATTTTTTGCTTCAAAATCTTATGCCTCCTCAAAGTTATCCTGTAAATATCAGGAAACTAAAATTTATAATCCCAGGGATAAAAGGTTTTATCTTCTGGCTAATTTTAATCATTGTTTTCAGTGCATCTGTACCTTTCATTAAGTTTGAGGATAATATATACAAGCTTGATATGAATCACGGTAAATTAAACAAAAGACTTGAATTAATTAAGTCGGATTTTAATGAATCAACAGATAATATATTTCTTGTTTTTGAGGGTGACACAAGGGATAAAATACTTGATGAAAGCCTTAAAGCGTTACAGATATTACAGACAAAATCAGACAACCTTAGTTTTTTAACCCCGGCAATTTTTATGCCATCAGAAAATACAGTTAATATGCGTAAAAAATTTATTGAAAATAATTTTAATGAAAAAATTTTTATAAACGCTTTAAAAAGTTCGGATTTTTCTAGTGATGCTTTCAATCAATGGTTGAGTGCAATAAAAAATATAGATAAGTTTAAGATTACTGCCATACCGGATTATATAAAAAATGAAGTGGATAAAATGATTGTAGTAAAGAATAATCATTATTATTTAATGATTCAAATTCATGACAGGAAGATAAGCGACAGTATAAATAATTTATTGAAAGAAAGCGGGATTGATTTTTTCCTTATTGATATCATGAAGGATGGAAGAAATTCTTTATTGAAATTTGAAAAAGATGCCTTAATGCTTTTAATTATGTCTTTTATAATAATCTCAATTTTGTTGTTTATCGCATATAAAGATGCGGTTTATACTTTTACGGCTTTACTGCCGGGTATAACTGGATTGATTGCCGCATTAAGTATAGCTGTGCTAACGATGGGTAAATTTAATATAATGCATGTTGTTTCCTGCATACTCATAATGGGGATCGGTGTTGATTATGGGATTTTTATGACTTCTGCATATAAATCAAATTGCAGTGAAGAAGAAATGAAATTAACAATACAGTCAATTTTTATCTGTGCGTTAACAACTATTGCCGGATTTGGTACATTGAGTATCAGCAGTAATTATTCAATATTCAGTATGGGTTCATCAATCTTAGGCGGTATAGTGATGTCTTTTTTAACATTTTATCTGGCATTACCATATATTCTTGGCAAATATCATAATTATAAAATAAGAAAATAATTTTTTTATTATTAAACAATAGATACTAATATTAATAATTTGTTTTACTCACATTTTTAAAAATGATATAATTAAACAGTGAAGAATAAAAAGATAAAAAAAACTGTAAATTTTAAAAAAGAATACATTGTCGTTGAAACTCCAGATAAGATAAAAATTCTATATAAGATTGCAACACCTGTTTTAAGAGCATCTTCATTTTTGATCGATTTGTTAATATTCTTTATAATAATTTATGTTATTGGATGTATTTTTGATTATCTAAATTTTTTTAATTTTATTGGCAAGGTGTTTGATCATAAAATGTTCACCGCTTTGACGTTGTTTTTTTGGTATGTTGTAATTTTTTTATTAAGATGGTTTTATTATCTTTTTTTTGAAATGCTTTTTAACGGTAAAACTCCGGGTAAGATGATTTTAGGTTTAAGGGTTGTACCAGATGATGGCAGATATCTCGATCTTAAGGCGGTAGTATTAAGAAATTTTGTCAGAATTTTTGATCAGGATCTTACCATATTTCTTGGGGCGACAATATCAATAATTGTAAACAAAGAATACAGAAGGGTAGGTGATTTAATCGCAGGGACCGTTGTGATTAAAGAAGAAAAATTGCAAAAAAAAGCTCCGGATTTTACACTCATTCAAAATGATAATGATAAGTTTTATGACAATACAAAAAAGATAGTTAAAAAGTTAAGCGAGGAAGATCTGTATATACTGAGGAAATTTTTAAATTCGCTTGATAGTTTTCCAATTGAAAAAAGACAAAAACTTATTAATAATATGGCTTTGTCTATAAGGAAGAAAATCAGTGATAGTGAGGATTATACTGATCCTCTTGAGTATTTAAAATCTGTTTATTTGAGGCATAATGATGAGTAGTAAATCCGAAAAATTTATAAATGAGCGAAAAGAATACTGGGAAAGATTAAGTGTTATTGTTGAGAAAATTTTAAAGAAAGGATACAAATCACTGACGGTAAAGGAGTTTCAGGATTTTCCAAATTTGTACAGGAAAACATGTACTGATTCTGAGACTGCTAAAACATTAAAGCTTTCGCCTGATACGGTTGAATATATAAATAATCTTGTTATGCATTCTCATAATATAATTTATTCGATTCCTAAAAAGACATTTCAGAGATTTAAAGTGTTTTTGCTTCATGATTTCCCAGAATCATTTTTAAAAAATATAATACCTATTAGTATTGTATTTTTTTTGTTTTTTGGGATTGGGATTCTTACATTTTCAGTAATTTATTTTAACCCCCAATATGCAAAGTATGTTTTGTCTGAAGATGATATTCAATTTATAAAAAAGGCATACAGTGAAAAAGCAATACGAGATATGGCAGATAATATTTATATGGCTGGCCATTATATTCAAAATAATATTACTCTGGGATTTGCAAGTTTTGTATTAGGCGTTACCTATTCTATTGGCACTTTATATATGATTATTTATAATGCTATTGTAATAGGCGGACTTTCCGGCGTCGTGGTTTCCTCAGGGTATGGTCTTAATTTTTTTACTTTTGTTATAGCTCATTCTGCATTCGAGCTATTAGGTATCTGTCTTGCTGGAGGGGCAGGGCTTGCCTTAGGTCTTCCGATGATAATTGCAAAGGATGAAAAACGAACGACAGTGTTTAATAAAAAGGCTAGGGAACTTGTGCCTGTAATAATTGTTGCAGGAATCTTTATTTTTATAGCAGCATTCATAGAAGGTTTTATTTCGGCTTCAGCAATTCATATTGTAATAAAAATTTTTATTGCCATAATATCTTTGACTTTTATAGTCATCTATTCATACAGGACTTTTATTATAAGGCTGTTTAAAAAAATTACAAGATAGTATGGCTAAAACTGCAATGAGGCTTCTATATTGACACTCTTTCTGTAAGGATCAAAAAACAGCATTGGATGAATTCTTGAATTAGGTAAAGCATTAAACGGATTTAAAAGATAAGCCAGAAAGTGCAATCCTGTAAACGGGGTAGTTAAAAGAAACGTTGATAATTCATCAAATAAAATGCCGATAACGAGACCCACTGCTGGGTTTTTTAGCAGTTGCTCAAAACTAGCCGTCTGATTAAAAGGTCGTATTGATAATTCATATAAAACGGAAAGTAATATGACTTCGGTTATCATTATTGCCGGATGGTAATTTTTTGATCTCAAATATAATGTTATATATACAAAAAATACAGGTTCGATGATATTTTTTATATAGATATCGTTTCTAAATACTGTAACGCCGTTCCATACTTTTGTTATGGGGTCAATCCTTTCTGTTCCAAAAGGCTCCATTTTTAATCTATCACCAAATACATCCTTGTTTAAGGTTATTTTGTCTATGCCTCTTTTTGCGTCATCTTCCCAGTTGGTTTTGGCAGGATCATTCTCCCATATAGGCAGGGTTAATGCAAAGCATCCCCATAAGCTTGTATAGAGTATTAATGGATCCGTTAAATATTCTGCCACGGTGATTTTTTTTAACTTAAAAGGCTTAACAAACTGAGAGTTTGCCGAAAATGATTTTTTGGAAGGTATGTCGAGATCTTTTATATCCTGCAAACCTATGGAAGGATAAATGGAGAGTAAATTAAAAAAGCATATTACCGATAATAGGTATTTAAAAATAAGATTCATTAATTATCCACAGTGTATTAAAAACCTTTTTTTATTGCTTCGTCAAGCTGCATAAGTGCATCTTTAACTTCAATTTTATATTTTAAACCTGTTATAATCTCGTAAGCATTAATGTATTTTAAGCATACTTCTGCTATTATATCCTCAGGGATTACAGGAGGTTCACCGTCTCCTTTAAAATTATTGTCCATAAGCCATTGACGTAAAAATTCCTTATCCACCATTTTTTGTTCTTTACCCTGATTAAACAATTTTTCATAAGTATCAAGGTACCAGTATCTTGAAGAATCCGATGTGTGTATTTCATCGGCAAGAATTAAACTGCCGTCTTCCAGAATACCGAATTCATATTTAGTATCCACAAGGATTAAATTATTTTTCTCTGCAATTTTAGTACCTCTTTCAAAAAGCTTGTAAGCAGTTGTTTCTATCTTATTCAAAAGCTCTTCAGTTATTATTTTTTGTTTTATTATTTCCTCTTTTGTTATTGATTCATCATGACCTTCAACCGCTTTTGTTGTGGGAGTAAAAATCGGTTTCTCAAATTTTGAATCTTTTTTTAAATTTTTTGGAAGTTTATTGCCGCAAATCTCGCCGGTTTTCTGATATTCCCTCCAGCCGCCGCCAGTAAGATAACCTCTTATTATTACTTCAATGGGGACAATGCTGCATTTTTTTACCAGTACGGCATTGGAATGAACCTGTTTTATAATATGATTTTGAATAATATCTTTCGTGTTTTCAAACCAAAACTGCGACATGCCTGTGAGTATTTCCCCTTTAAAGGGGATTACTCCAAGCACTTTATCGAATGCAGAGATCCTATCCGTAGCGATTAAAAGTAATTTGTCGCCAAGATCATAGACATCTCTGACTTTACCTTTATATTTTTTGCCAATATTATAATTTGTATCTTTTATTGCATATTTAATCTGTTCATGAATTAATTTGATAAGATTATTATCCATAAAACCCCTGACTTTGAATTTAATTTTTAGGAGAATATATAAGATTATTTAAAATTTTGCAATAAAAACAGGTATTCTGCTGCTTTCTTTGTGTAAAACAAGTAAATTATCGGGCAGAAATCATTTTAAACCGTTTCTTATTTTCTCAAGATTGTCTTTAGCTTCCTTAACGTTGGCAAGAAAATCAAACAATGTTTTGCAGCCATAATCGGCACAATGTGCACAGTTTTTAATGTTTTTAGACAGTGCGCATTTTCTTATTTCACACATATTCGAGCAGTAATAAGTTTTTGGTTTTCCTTCTTCAAGGCAGCCGAAACAATTAATCATTTCCGGCTTAAAATCAGTATTAAACTGTTTTGACCATTGCTCAGCGATTTTCTTTCTCTCATTATCATCGTTATTAATTGTTGCAACATATGCCGGGCATTTACTGCAATTAATCCCACAATATCCGATTATATCCATTTTTCCCTCCGTATTAAATTATTTAAAATATTTATAAACTCTGGCACTTCGGACAAAAATATGATGAAGAGCCAAGAATGTTCTCCTTAACGATCAAGGTATTACAGCGGGAACATTTTTTCCCTGTGGCTTTGTTATCCATAATTCTTGTATAATTCCCGTTCATCCCGTAAAAATCAAATTCATTATTTGCACCTTTGTTTTTTATTGATTTATCTGTTATTCTAACAACCGCATCGAATAATTCTTTAATATTTTTTTCCTTAAGCTCGCCTGCTTTTTTCTTTGGATGCAGGAATGATTCATATAAAATATCGTTGATATATCCGTTACCGAGTCCGCTTATTTCATCCTGTTTTAACAATACAGATTTTACTGATATGTTTTGATTGGCAGACAAAACACCCTTAAAATATTCAAAAGTAAAATCTTTATCATCAGGAGATATGCCGATATTGTCGGCATATTCATGCTTATCGATTTCTTTTTTGCCTAGCACCAGAGCAAAGGCATAAAGCGATGATTGCAGAATCATAATCGATTCATCATTAAAAATGAATTTTAGATGATATGGTTTTGATTCGTCATTTTTTTTACAAAAAAGGATTTTGCCTACTATTTCTCCAAATAATAAATATATGCTGTTTTTAAATTCGATAAATATCCATTTGCCTTTAGAATTTACCGATTTAACTGGAGTACCAATGATTTCATCTTTTCGGGTGTCAAGGTTGCACATACCCTGTTTTATAATACTGCCGCATTTGTCACCAATCATGATTTTACAGATTGTTTTATCAATCAATTCTTTTTTCATCTGAGAGGTGATGTTTAAAATTTCAGGTAATTCCAGTGCCATAATCAAACCTTCTTTTTAAGTATGCTTATATACGGTTTTATATAAGATTCATAATCTTCGTCGCTTAATTTTTTATCATTTAAGAATTCATCAAAAAAATCTATTCTGGATTTTAATTTTTCACAGTCTTTTTGTTCTTCGCAAGATCTGCAGGATTTAAATTTTTTACCCATTGCACAGGGACGTATTGGGCATTCTGCATCAGGATGATTACCTTCGCTAAGGCAGCCTGCACACTCGATTGATTCTACAGGTATATCAAACCCGAAAATCCTCTTCCAGCCTTTACTTATTTTTTCTTTATCAGAATTACCTTTGATGTTTTTTTTGAATGCAGGGCAGATGCTACAATTAAACCCGCAGATACTTATCGATTCACTCATTTGACCATCCTCTTTGTAAAATTAAAGCACAATGAAGTGACAACATTATGTCAGTAGAATTTTTTAAGATTATTAATTGATTAATAGCATTATTTTAATTTCATTGACAATAAAAAGAATTGTTATATACTATAGATGAGTGATTACTCACTCATTAATATACGGAATAGGTTTATTATGGGAAAATATCGATTTTTCAATTTTAAATTTGCTGAGATAAAGAAGAGAAAATTTTCATTATAATTCTGTATGGTATATAATTAAAAATAACGGCGGTAATTTATGAACAATGAGATTAAAAATCAAAAAATTATTGTTTTCATAGTAATAATTTTACTTATTCTATTAATCGGACTTTATTTCATGTCAAGGATTAAGCCCGACAAGATACAATTGTCTGGTACAATAGAATCAACCCAGATAGATATAAACTCCGAGGTTGCAGGGAGGATTTTAAAACTTTTAAAAGATGAAGGTGACAGATTAAACAAAGATGACGTAATTGCAGTGATTGATTCTTCGAGTCAGGAACTCGTTGTCAAACAGCAGGAAGCAAATTATGAGAATGCAAAGATAAACTACGATTACTGGGTTGATATGTTTAATCGGATAAAACCGATTTATAATTCCGGTAATGTTTCCGAGCAAAATTATTTAAACACAAAACTTTCACTCAACACGGCAAAACAGCAGCTTGACCAGATACAGGCAAGCCTCGATATACAGCGGCTTAATCTGTCAAAGTATAGCATAAAATGTCCGATCGACGGCGTATACCTTTCAAGAAACGTAGAGGTTGGCGATCTTGTAAATATCGGCTCAAATATTGCAACGGTTAGTGATCTGGATAATCTCTGGGTAAAATTTTATATACCTCAGAAATACATAAGCTTTATAAGTTTAAAGCAAAAAGTTGCCATGGAAACCCCGGCATATAAAGGCAGGAAAATTTACGGAGAAATAATCTATATTGCAGATCAGGCTGAGTTTACACCTAAAAATACGGAAACCGAAGAAGCGAAGGAAAACACGGTATTTAAACTTAAAGTCAAGATATTAACCGATGTGCAAAAATTAAAACCCGGAATGACTCTCACCGCATTCATACCAATAAAGTAAGAGGCATTTATGAATTACGCAATCGAGGTCAAAAACCTCACAAAAAAATTTGGTGACTTCACTGCTGTAAACAGTATAAATTTTAAAATTCCAGTTGGTTGCATATTCGGATTTTTAGGACCCAATGGTTCGGGTAAATCAACAACGATAAGAATGCTCTGCGGTGTATTGCATCCCACATCCGGCATGGCTAAAATATTCGGGCTCGATGTCGTTAAAAACACTGAAGAGGTGAGACACCAGATAGGTTACATGTCGCAGAGGTTTAGTCTTTATGAAGACCTCACCGTAGAAGAGAACCTTGATTTTTACGGCAGGATTTACGGCTTATCAAAAAATGTAATAAATGAGAGAAAACAGGAATTGATTGTAATGGCAAATCTAGAAGGCAAGGAAAAAAATCTTGCAGGCACTTTATCAGGAGGCTGGAAGCAGAGGCTTGCTCTCGGCTGCTCACTTATCCACAAACCCAGACTGCTTATCCTCGATGAACCCACGGCAGGCGTTGATCCTGTATCAAGAAGGGTTTTCTGGGAGATAATCCATATACTGCCTAAGCAGGGGATAACGATACTTGTTACTACTCACTACATGGATGAAGCAGAAAGCTGTGATGTTGTTGCTTTCATATTTAACAGTAATCTAATAAATATTTCTCCACCTAAAGAGCTTATAAAAAAGGAGAAGGCTAAAAACCTTGAAGACATTTTCATAAAATATGTTGAATCGACAACAAACAAAAAGGTAAGTGCAACACTAAAAGAGATGAAATTTTTAAGAGAGGATAAACGCTCATGAAATTTAACTTTAACAGGTTTATGACTATCATCATAAAAGAATTCATACAGGTAAGACGTGATCCTATCAGTTTAAGGATACCAATATTCATGCCTGTGATTATGATGTTTTTGTTTGGCTATGCGGTAAAAACCGAAGTCGAGAATATACCGACAATAATCTTTGATAAAAGCAAAACACAGATAAGCAGGGATTACATCGACAGTTTCACTGCATCAAATTATTTTTTCGTTAAATACAATGTTGAAAATGAAAAGGATCTAGCCGATTTGATAGACAGAGGTGACGCAAGAGCAGCATTGATAATTCCTGAAAATTTTGAGAAAGATATTTTAAAGAATAAAACCCCGCAGGTACAGCTTATAATCGACGGGACAGATCCCACAACGGCGCGGACAGCCCTTAACAGCGGCATTATCATATCAGAGATTTACTCGAGGAATTATAAGAATAATCTTTTAAAAAAAATCGGAGCCTCTGCTCCAAGGATGGGAGGAGTATCATTAAACACAAAGGTTTGGTACAACCCCAACCTTGACAGTAACAGATTTACAATACCCGGGCTTGTAGGTTTGATAGTGCAAAACATAACGATAATGCTCACTGCCTTTGCACTGGTTAGAGAAAAAGAGCGCGGTACTATCGAACAGCTTATTGTAACTCCCGTGCGACCAGTGGAATTAATACTCGGTAAACTTATACCCTACATCGTAATCGGCTATGTGGGATTTTTGTTTTCCCTCGGTATCTGCGTTTTCTGGTTTAAGGTCAGTATCTCTGGGAATGTTTTCCTTTTATTAATTCTCGGGCTTTTGTTTGTAATCTGTGCCCTGTCAATCGGCATGCTGGTTTCAACTTTCGCCCAGAATCAAATGCAGGCGATGTTTGTCATCATAGTGATAATACTACCAAGCCTTTTACTTTCAGGATTTATCTTCCCGAGAGCTGCGATGCCTCTTTTTATAAAACTTTTAGGATCCGCAATACCACTAACATATTTTCTCGACATAATAAGAGGTATAGTTTTAAAAGGAGTAAGCATTGACTTTTTATACATGGATATAATCGCTCTTGTTGTTTTTGTGTCAATCATATTGTTTATTGCAGTTAAAAGATTTAAGAAAAGTCTTGATTAAGGAATTATTTTAAAAATTTCTTTTAAATTTTTAATCGTTTTATCAGGTTTATGTTTTCCCTCGTATTGTTTGCCGTCCCTGTTTATCCAGACGGTATAAAACCCTGCATTCTTTGCACCGTCAATATCCGATCTGGGACTATTACCAATATAAATTATATTATCTTTTATTGCTTTGAATTTATTCAGTACTTCATTAAATATTTCAATGTTTGGTTTGCCTATCCCAACCTCTCCGGAAATAATGATATGATTAAAATATTTTTTTATGCCAGATTTGTTTATCTTTGCCCATTGTATGCCAGGCGCACCGTTTGTCAAAAGTCCAAGCCTGTATGTTTTAAAAAGTTTTTTTAAAACACTTAAAGACTCAGGGAAGAATTCATTAAGCTTAGCCCTTGCGGATATAAATTTACAGGCAAGTTTTTTTGAGAATTCTATATCATCAACATTGTATTCCAATAACGCACTATACCACGAATTCAGGCGGTATTCATCTATAAAGCTTCTGATTATTTTAAGATTTTCATCATCACCTGAAAAATCTCCCCATAAGGCTTCCCATGAGCTTATCCCGATTTTCATTGCATAATCTTCTGTTTCATAGCCATGCCATAATACCTTTGCCTTTGCTTTAACTGTTTCATAAAGCGAATAACGGTCAATTTTATATTTTTTCTCTGCAAGACTGCATGTTTTTAAAAAAGCTTTTTTCGCCAGAGCTTCTTCAAGTATCAAGGTATCATCGAGATCAAAGATTATGATTTTATCTTTCATATAAATTCAGAATAAATTTTAATTAATCATATGGAATTTTTATCTTTTTGAGTATACGTGAAAATTATTAAGAATAATTTTATAAGCACTTAATCAAAAATAATAATTTATTATACTCAACTATTTCAGAATTTTTTATATTTACTTCCTGAATTATTCCATCATATTCACAAATAATTTCATTAAAATTGTCTAAACTTTTAACAAACCCAATTAATTGTCCTTTGTAAACTTTATCATTAATATTGATTACAGGCAATTTTATATTGTTATCCGAATAACAAAACAATCCAACAATTTTAGATCTTATTTCTGCAACTTTATTATCTTTTAAATCATTTTTTCCTTCATTATCCATCAGTATTTTATTAGTTTGACATTCATTATTTATTTGTATGTTATAATGTGTATAATTATCATCGAGTATATAAAAATCATTCTCATCTTTTTTTTTAGATTTAATAATTTTTAAAAAACTATTTAGTATTGACATCGCCATACTTCTTTATATTTTTTACAAATCATCTTCAAATGATTCCCAGAGATATCTCCATGCATTGGGTCTGTTTTTTGTATCTATAATTGCAGTATCATTTAAACCAGAATTTAACAATTTAAATCTAAAATTATTAAACCCTTTATTAAAATAATTGATAACATTATAAAGTTTAGACATATTTAATTTATTATTCATAATTTCCATAAAATATATTCTGATTTTTCAAAAATATATATCAATCATCATGCTAAAATCTTTAACCGCAATGTATATTACAAAAAAAAGCCAACATTGGTTATATTACAAATTGTAATTTAACTAACGTTGGCTCACTAAACAACAACCTAAAAAGGCATTTGCTTGGTCATCCATCAATATTATGATTAATTATATATATAAATATTTTAATGTCAATAATTATTATATTTTTTTAATCCTCCATAAAAATATTTTTACAATCAATAAAAGAATTATAATCATCTATACTGCCATTAGATAGGCAACAATTTATTATTTTTTTGCCTAAGGGAAATAATTCATCTGTTAAATACTGCTTAAGCTCTTTTTTAAAAAAATCTATCATTATTTTAGCACCTATTTCATAAGCTTTTTCTCCAACTTCTACCTGTTTCTCAACTTTTAACAAACCAATTTCAAAATGCTGTCCTTCGATTACAAGTTTATTCAAAGAATAACCTAATAATGGACATTTTGATTTAGATAATTCATCCTTAGTAAACTTAACGCCTCCTCTACGTGCCAAGTACTCTCTCATAATCCATTGTGGCATGAATCCGACTTCGTACGCTCCAATATGTTTAACCGGACATAAAATATAATGTGTTTTTGGATTAGCTATTATCTGTTTTAAAAGAATATTTGCATGATTAACTTTTTTGCCTGTAGCAAAAGGCCAGAATGAGCCAACACCTTCAAAACCCATGGCTCCCTTTTCGACAATACTTGGATTATCATTCCCTCTTGGAGATACCAAACGCCATAACCATGCTAATGCGGGTGGCAAAACATGAAAAATCCCGATAATGCCATAAGTTGGTTTTTCTTTTGTGCATGGAGGAGTCCTTACCCCAAAACTTCTAATATCAACACTGACTGGCTTTTTAATAATATCGGGAATAATTTCTCTTGGTATAATAAATCTGGGATTAGGACATGTCTTGCCTGGAGAATCTTCTATATGTTCCCAGAGAAGTGCTGTACTATTTGGCTGTGCATCTATATTAAAAAACAACAAAGCAGTTTTTGGATGAATTGAGCGGGCTTCTATATCAGGGTCAGTGCCATAGTTTTTAATATGGTCGACTCTTATAAACCATGAATTTTCTGCATCTGTTACAACTAATTTCCCATTATTCTTCTGAATACTTGGATGGCATATTGCCATATCATCTGCCACTGGATATAAATTGCATCCTTTTGGAATTAAAATTGATAATTTTTCATTTGTTATTATATTTTTACCAAATGTTATGCTCCCATCAAATTCTCTATGAATGTGTTCATTCATCTCACTTTTACCGCCGCCGCTTGCTCCTTCATGCATGATATTAATTTTATTATCATAAGGAGTAACAACCTGAACCACAGAAGAATGTGCAGTACTCCATCCTTCTATTTCTCCAAAGTGCAATAAAGTGCCATATATACCTTTTTTTGCACTAGGACCTGGATAAAGATTATAGCTAAATATTTCATAAAAATTTTCTAATCTGTTATGAACAACTATTTGTTTGCCATTAAAATGAGTATGCCTGAATGGAGGCGCAACAAGAAGAGCGCATTTTATTGTAATTTTTTCTTTAATATCATCTATGTTTATAATGCCCTGTAAAAGGCCTAATCCCAAGGCAAAAAATCCGGCATTTTCCGGAACAATAGCAATGGAATAAAGCCCAATGTCCAATTGACCTGCTTGAAAAACAAACATAGCAAGATTTTGATTACTTAGCCATTCAAAAGTCTCTTTTCGCAATTTATTAAAATCCGATTTATAGTGATCTTTATATCTCTCCTTATCAGTGGGTAATTCATCGCCTATTAGCATACAATCAGGATCCCTTCTTCGCATATAAGGGTCCATATAATTTACAGAAATGCCATTTTTAACTTTGCAAACTTGAGCTTCAATGACTTTCCCCTTATCTTTGATATCATACGATACTTCATGGAATCCATTTTTTTCATCTTTAGTAGATAAAACTGCTAATTCTTGAATAGTTTTTGCTATGATTAAATTTTTACAATTTTTTAGTACTTCTTTAATTTCATCTGGTAAATCAATAATTTTTAATAATTCATTAATATCCAAGTTTAACATCCTTAATTTTAAAAAAAGCCAATATTTATTAAACTACTTGCATCAAGTAATAAAATAAATATTGGCTTATTAAACAACAACATTAAAAATTCTTGTTTGATCTTCCTAATTGTAGGATTTTTTTATAATATTAATAATTAATAAAGTCAATATGGATTTTAAATTATTATATTAATAAACAGAGATTTCTCTAGTGCCCGAGAGTAATGCATTCAGTAAAACAGTCCTTAAAAACCCAGTCTGCTCTCGGCTGGCTATCGAGTAATCCCGCACTTAATTGCTTATTTAAAACGCTTTGTTAACCATTGGTCAAAGATTCAAATTATGTGCGGGATTATCTTGCTGCGCCGACCGCAGATATATATAAATAATATTTATTGCAAAAAAAATTATATACTCCATTTTTCGTTTGCTGGTTAAAAAGTTTTTTTTTAAAAAAAATCACTACTGTCCGAAAGTTTTTGAAATAAAAGAATTTTCAACTCCTCGATAA
>CAZHHK010000041.1:0-24732 GCA_964531405.1 uncultured Spirochaetales bacterium
ACACTGGCAGTGTTTTCATAATTTTTTCATAAAATTTTTGACACTACCTAATAGACGCTTAAATCTTAAAAATCGTTTACAAAAAATATTATTTTTTTTAGAAATAAACAAACTCGGATTTAATTGCTATTTTCCAAATGCTTTTTATTCAATCGTTTAAATTCAATAATTATAAAAAAAACCGTAAGCAGTGTGGAAAAAATATCTGCAAGAGGCATCGCCAGCCAGATGCCGGATAGTCCAAAATAAATAGGCATAATCATTACTGCTGGAATAAGAAAAACCAGTGGTCTTGATAGCCCAAGCAAAGTTGCATGTTTTGCCTTGCCTATCGATTGAAAATAATTTGTACTAACGACATATATTCCTACAATTGGGAAAGATAGCATAATTAATCTAATTATATTTGAACCGAAATTCATTAGTTCGATATCCTTGCTATTGAATATTTTAAATATAAAGCCAGGGAAAAACTGGCATATTAAAAAACATGAAATAGTTAAAATGGATGCTCCTGCAAGTGAATAGAGGAAAGCTTTTTTTACTCTGTCATAATTTTTAGCACCATAGTTAAATCCTATAATCGGCTGGGCACCCATATTAATACCTAGAATAGGCATAAAAAAAATCATGTTAAACCCTTGCGCTACTCCAATTGCAGCTTGAGATAAAGTTATCATGTCTCCGCTGTATCTTTTTATCTGATTATTTAAAATTATATTAAAACCGCTGGCTACTATTTGAAGAAAAAAAGACACAAATCCGATTTTTAAAATTGGCAAAGCAATTTTAATATTAGGCATTAAATGTTTGACGCGCAATTTCAATGCACTTTTACCTTTTGTAAAATAGTAAAAATTCCAGACTGCCGCTACTATCAATGAAATTCCGGTTGCTATTGCAGCACCTTTAACACCCATTTTAAATCCAAAAATAAAAATCGGGTCTAATATTATATTCACTATTGCACCAACAAGCATTGAAAACATCGATCTAATAGGATTACCTTCGCTTCTTATAAATGAATTAAGTCCATATCCGATAAATTGAAAAATTATGAAATATAAAATAATTCGCATATATTCATAGGCAAGGCTGAAATTTTTTTCTGAGGCACCGGCGATCATAACAATCTGTTTTAAAAAGATCAATCCCAATAGACTTGCAGTAATCCCTACAATAACAAGCAATGTAAACCCGTTCCCAACAATATGTTCAGCTCTGTCCCTGTTTTTTTTACCTAACGAAATCGATATCAACGATGCCCCGCCTACCCCGATTAACATTACAAAACCAAAAATAATAAGCTGGAAAGGAAATACAATTGTCAGAGCGCTCATAGCTTCCGTACCAACTCCCTGTCCAACATAAATTCTGTCGACAACGTTATACAATGCATTTACAAGCATTCCGATTATTGAAGGGACAGAGAATTCCAAAAGCAAATGAATTATTTTATTTTTACCAAGTTTTTCTGAAGATTTCATATTTACCCTTATTTTTTTATACATGATTATTAAAAATAATAATTGAAGGAGGTTACAAAAACCATTTTTTAAAATAATATTTTGTCAATTATTTTAAAAATATCAATAATTTTATTTTTTATTCACTTATAATATTTTTATGAATTTTTGTAAATTTTAAAATAAGTTTTTGTGACCAATCATATAAACAAAAATTGTTTTTTTAATAATTAGATAAGAAAATCAGCATTTTAACAATAAAAAAGTAAGATCATCAATTTGCTGATAACTGCCTTTAAACTTAAAAAAATCATCAAGGATTATGTTTTTTAAATCATAAATACTTTTATCATTATTACTTTTAATAAGATTTTTTAATTTTTCTTCGGTATACATTTTGCTATAACTATCTGTCTGCTCTATCAACCCGTCTGTAAAAATTATTATAAAATCCTCTTTGTTGAGTTTTACTTTAATCCCTTTAGGAGTAAGTTTTTCCTTAATGCCTATCGGTAGATTCTCATCATGCTGTTTCAATTTCAATATTTTATTATCCTTGCAAATATAGACAAAAGAATGCCCAAGATCGCAGATAACCGCTTCATGAGATTTTTCGTCATATTCCATTATTACTCCTGTAATGAATTTTTCATGCTTGAATGTATTAATAATATAAGCATTTAAAATATCAATAAAATTTTTCAATCCTTTTCTAAAATCATAAGAATTAAAAATACCACCGAGTATGCATGTAAGAAGAGATGCATTAATACCCTTGCCTGATACATCGCAAACACTTAAAACCCACTTATAATCGTTAATTTTTTTTACAGTATAAAAATCACCTCCGACTCCTCTTGCCATTTTTGAAACAGCAACAAGTTTAATATTATCACTATTAATAATAAAATCTTCCTTTACAATACTTTTTTGAATTTTCTCCGCTAGATTTAAATCTTTTTGAGTAATCTCTGAAAGATAAATGAGAATGCTTTTATTTGAAAATACTCCTGTAAAACGATTATTATTGTCAGCCATTATATAGTAATGATTATCAACAAGTCTCAAATCATTGTCAAGCTCTTCAGCAGCCTGAAGTATCGAAAGCTCATCTTGAAATATCTTAACTTTTTTAATAATGCTTTTAACCGCTCTATTTTTAAATACATCACGTCCATGGGGTCTACTTAATATCAACGATAATTCTTCTTTTATTATGATTCCCAAAACTTTACGTTCATTATCAACTACACCGACCGCAGGAATATCATCATGCTTATCCAGATCTTTAGATAATTCAAGAACATTCTGGTCTTCCTGTATATAATAACGATTTAACGCGAGTTTAAAAATGACCTCACCGTAGTCTTTTTGAGGTTCAAACAATTTTAAAATCTGCTTATTTAATTTTTTCTTTAGGTTAAAATCAAAATTATTCTTAATTAATACATTATCTTCAAACAGATTGTTGTTCATAAGCTTTAATTCCTTTTTATATTAAAATTTCAGCTGTTACTTTATATAAAATAAAAGCTTTAAATTTAAGTTAAATTATTGTTAATAAAAAATATTCATTCTTAACATTAAGCTTATCCAAATATAACATAACGATATTAAACATCATTTTGATAAAAAAACATTTATGGCAAGAATTAAATGCTTGGATTATATATAATTATTTTTAAAACAATTTTTGTATTATTTATATTAATATATTTGCTTAATTTAATTAAAATGACAGGGATTAAATCTCTGTCAATATTTTTTCTCTCCTATTTGATTTTTATATTAAAAGATATTATCTGTTTTATTTTTAACTATCCTTTCATATATCCGTTATTCGATATAATACTTATATTTATTTATATAATCTGGTTGAGATTATATAGTGGTATAAGGATAAAAGATTTTATCATGGCGGTTGTTAATATCTGTTTTATCATTTTATTTTTTATAAATTTATACCTTGATTATTTTAAAACTATACATTATGCAGTAAACATTTTATATTTTGTAAACATTATTTATTTATTTTTATCGTTACATTTTATTTATTCCGATAAAAGTATAGACGGCAGAGTAATACAAAAAATAAAATATTTTCTGACTATATGCTTTTTAATTTTAAATATTATCTATGCGTTCACAATTGATTTTATGAGCTTTGCTATGCAGCTTTTGATTACGCCGCTTTCATTTATAATGCCTTTTTATATATCGATTATCTACCAGCATGAATATATTAATATCGACAAATCACTAAAACAGTCATTTATCAAACGGCAAAGTGATTTACTTGAATTAATTACTGAGATATCAAAAAAGAACAATGATGAAATAAATATTAGTGAAATATCAAATTTTATAGTTTCAACAGCTTCAAAAAATACGAACTCGAACAATGGGGCACTTTTCCTGATTGACAGCGTTGAGGACAGGCTTGAGCTTAAGGCGGTAACAGGTAAAATCGAAGATGTGTTTGCCGATTTTGAAAAATTTAAAATTTCGTATAACTTTAATAATAAATTATTAAAAAGTAAAAATAACAGCCTGACTGAAATTATTTTCATTGAGACGGTACTGAAGACAAATCCTTTGCTTTTCAGGGATTTAAAAAAAATAAAATCAAATAGCGGTGAAAACCACTCTTTGTATATAAACTCCCTTATCGCAGTGCCGCTCAAGTCAGGCTCTCATTTTCTCGGATTAATCATATTATTAAAAAATAAGGCTTATGATTATTTTACAGACTTAGATTTTGATTATATGAAATCTTTCGCTGAATTTATAAGCATAAAACTTGAAAGCGTTTTTAAAGATATGAACTCGCATCATAATCATTTTATTGAAAATCAACAGGCTGTCACTGCTGAAATCCAAAAACTTATCATGCCTAAAAAAATGCCTATATATAAAGATGTTGAATTAGCGGCATTCACCTTGCCTGTTAAGGGTACGGGAGGCGATTTTTATGATATTGTGTCTATCAATGAAGAAGTCTTTGGTATTATAATAAGCGATATCGCAAGCAAAGGGATAACCGCTATTATTGCTAAAATTATGATTAAGTCTATTTTTAATCTCATTTCATTTCAAACAAAAAATCCGGCAAGCATATTAAAATTAATAAGCAAAGGCATCACAAATACATTTAATTTTGACTGCTTCGCTACAGCTTTATATGCAGTTTACGATAGACATAAAAAAGAAATCATATATTCCAACGCTTCTCATCCTCCGCTTCTTGTTTACAGAAAATCAAAAACAGCATTCCTAAATATAAAACCGGAAGGATTGCCTCTTGGTATAGACAAACATGCGAGTTATATTCAAAACAGGATTGTTTTACAAAAAGGCGATATGGTATTTTTTTATACCGATGGGATAACCGAAAGTACTGATGAAAAAAACAATCAGTATCCAATATCAAGAATACAGAAAATCTTGAATAAATTTTGTGAGGAAACTGCGGATAATATTTGTATAAAGATACAAAATGATTTAAGAAACTATTCCAAAAACAATAGGCAAAATGATGATATTACTGCTGTAATAATGAAGATTAAATAATTAAAGAGGCATGCTATGGAAATAAATTTAAAAAAATATTCTTCGATCTATATTCTGGATATAAAAGGAGAGATCGATCTTTATAATTATGGAAATTTAAAAGAAGTAATAAACAAGATGAAAGAAAAAGGCATTCAAAATTATATTCTAAATTTCGAAGAAGTAAATTATATAGATTCAAGCGGAATAGGAACAATACTTTCGATTTACACTGCTATGACAGATGAAAAAAAGAATTTCTGGATAGCAAATCTTCATGGAAGTGTAAAAAGAGTAATAGAACTTACCAAGCTTGATAAATTTTTACCAATTGCCACAAGTATTGAAGAAGCAATAAAAAAAATCAAAAAAAACACAGGAGCAGAAAATGAATAATTATAAAGAGATAATTACTGATGAAAACAATGCGTTGTTTGACAAAAGAGGAATGAATTATAAAGAATTTGCAAGCGATTTTAGACAAATCAGATATTACTCCATGCTGATTTCACAGAAAGCTCCACCGGAAATAAGAGAAATAAATCTGCTGGAACAGCAGTTGAGTGAGTTGATAAAAAACGCTATCAAGCATGGTAATAAAAACGATATAAATAAAAAAATTAAAATTTGGTATTCATTCGGCACAAACACAGCCAGACTTATAGTTGAAGACGAGGGTGACGGATTTACCGATCTGGACAAATGGAATGATTTTAACAGGAAAAGGACAGAATGTTTTTTTAATCAAAATTTCGCATTGATGTCTCAATATGTGTCATTTAGGACCGAAAAAAGCGATGATGCTGATGGAGGTAATGCGCTTTTTGCGGCTCTTGAGTACTGGAATGGCGGAGTTGTATTCAATAAAAAAAGAAATGCAGTGGCTGTATATAAAATTTTTTCAAGAGAAAAACCGGGGATTAAAATATCACCTTCCATCGAGCACTCAACTAAAAATAAAACAATAACTAATTAACTTACTGTAATCAGATTTTCGATTGAGTCTCGACGGACAAAGGTAATGTTTTTAGGTATAAAGCGGAGAGTTAAATGAATGAAAATCTTGTGCAGTCAAAAAATCACCTCATAGGATTCCCCTTAAAAATAACATTGACCGAGGAAGGCATAAGATTTTTTATGCATCACAATAAAAAACTTAATAAGATCCGGACGGCTGACGGACAAATTGAATACGGATGTATTCTTGAAAATATTTCGATTGAATATATTAAACGGATGATAAAATTTAACTATATTTCAAAAATCGAAATAGAAACTGTCAGGTTGAATGCTAAACGCAAGGAAATAACAGATATTACCGATTCAATCTTAAATGAGCTTCTTATTTTAAAATTAAATGAAGATATTTATAAAAATATAATCAATACAGCTTTTATAAAAAATTGGAACAGGATAAATCCATCGAAGTGCATAGATGAAAAAACAAAATTCAATTCAGTTTACATTGAAGAAATAATTTCAAAAAATTTTGATGTAATTAGCGACATCAAGTATGCAATCATGAATTCATGCATGTTTGAAATTAAAAAGGATCCTCTTTTGAGTCTGAAAGAAATAAATAATAATTTAAAATTAATTAATAAATTTATCGACAGTATAAAAAACAATGTTTGGCATTTAATTATAAAGATGCAATCAACTGATGATTATTATTCTGTTGTGTCTTTTATTAATAAAACAATCTATGAATACATTGAAAAAAGCAAGACCTCTGATTATTTTTCATTAATTCTTCTCGAATTACTAACAAACTCGGAAAATACCAAGATATTGAAATTTATAAAAAAATTTTACAGAAATAGAGACGAAAAAGAATTATTGAACAACGGAAAGCTGCGCGAAATAATTTTATCAAAAATGGAAGAAAGGAAAGAAAATGTATATTTAATTTGGAAAATAAAAAACAAACTTAATTCCATGGGAAGTGATTACAAATTAAAATTTATGATACTAAACAAAGAATACGATTACAAATTGCTCAAGGAAGAAATTGAAACAAGAAAAAGAATTTCAGTTAATGAAAAAACTTTATTTAATTTGTATAATGAGAGCAAAGATGAATTATCTAGCGAAAATCTTGGACTTGCTTATCTTTCATATTTTGATGAAGCATGCAAGAAGTTAAACATAAAGTTTGAATCATTCGTCAACCAGATTATAAGCGATGATCTACCGCTTATAACTTTATCTTTAAATTATAAATAATCCAATACAAAACTTAAATTTGTAACAATTAACCAAATATTTATTAAATACTAAATATTTTTTAACCATGAAATATTATATTAAATCAAATAAAATTTTTGGAGTATTGCATGGTAAAAATCGATCTTCATGTTCATTCTAAATTCTCGGACAGACCATCCGAATGGTTTTTGCAGAGACTTGGCACTGCCGAGTCGTATTCTGATCCAGAATACATTTATCATAAGGCTATTGCAGTGGGAATGGATTATGTTGCATTAACAGATCACAATAGTATAAAAGGCGCTCTTATTTTAAAAGAAAAATATCCTGACAAGGTTATTGTAGGCGTTGAGGCAACAAGCTATTTCCCTGAAGACGGCTGCAAGATCCATGTCCTTATCTACGGGATAAATCAAAGAGAATTTGAAGATATTGAAAAACTAAGAAACAACATATATCTTTTAAGAGATTACATAAAAGAAAAAAAACTTGCATACTCCATTGCCCATGCAACTTTTTCAGTAAACAACAGACTCACATCAGATCATCTTGAAAAACTCGTCCTGTTATTTGATGTTTTTGAAGGAATAAACGGAGCACGCAATAAAAGGAGCAATCTCCAATGGATAGGTTTTTTAAAAGAATTAACAAGGGAAGATATTAGCAAGTTATACGAAAAACATAGAATCGAGCCGATTTCTCCGGATCCATGGATGAAAGGATTTACAGGGGGTTCAGATGATCATGCAGGTTTATTTATAGGCAATACATATACTGTAGCACAAGCAGGCAATGTTGAAGAGATCCTTACATCTTTAAAAAATAAGGAAACATTTGCAGAAGGCAGGCATAATAATTATCAGGGGCTTACATTTGCCATTTATAAAATTGCGCTTGACTTTATAAAAACCAAAAGTACTGCCATTCAAAAATCACCATTAAGTATGCTTTCTTATTATATTTTTGATGACAGTAAAAAAAGCATGGTGGATAAAATAAAGATAAATTTTTTGAAAGCAAAAGGAAAGAATGAAAAATTCAATAAGATCAAATCAATCCTGCAAGAATTGATAACAAACATTAAAACTATCGATACAAACAAAGTGGATAAAAAACTGGATTTGATCTATGAAAAAATTGCAGTTATATGCGATGAACTTTTAAAAAGCCTTTTTCATTCTATTGAAACAGATTTAAAAGACGGAAACATCACAGATATAGTAAAAAATATTTCGTCTTCAATATTTGGTATATTCATCTCAATCCCGTTTATTTCGACATTCAACCTTTTAAACAAAAGTAGAGATTTAGTCGATAAAATACGATTGTCAACCCTTGGCAAAAAAATAAACAATAGAAGCAAAAAAATACTCTGGTTTACTGATACTTTGAATGATTTAAATGGAGTTTCAGAAACATTAAAAACAATAGGCAGATTGACAACTGAAAAAAAAGAAAATTTAAAAATAATCACATCTCTTCTAGCAAACGAGCTTGATGAATCAATACCGTCAAACATCATTAATCTGCCGGCAATATATGATTTTAAATTGCCGCATTATGAAAAAATAATACTAAAAATTCCGTCCATTTTATCAAGTTTAAAATTAATAAACGAATATGATCCCGATGAAATAATAATATCAACACCCGGTCCTGTTGGGCTACTTGGCATACTCGCAACCAAACTTTTAAACATCAAAAGCATTGGAGTTTACCATACAGATTTTGCAAGCGAAGTCAGCAAAATTACCGAAGAAGATGCTGCACATCAGATGACGGATACTTATATTAACTGGTTTTATTCTCTGGTAGATGAAATAAGGGTTCCTTCTTATGAATACTTTACAATACTTGAAAACCGCGGAATGGACAGGACAAAAATGAAGTTGTTTAAACGCGGCATTGATATAAATGTTTTTAAACCTGTTAGCCCTGAAGAAAATCCGTTATTCCAAGATTATAAAATTGACAAAGATTCGTTCAATTTGCTCTTTGTCGGAAGAATTTCGAAAGACAAAAACTTAGATTTTATCATTGATATATATAACAATCTTACATTAAAATATAACAATAAAGTCAATATATTCTTTGTAGGTGACGGTCCATATCTTGAAGAATTAAAAGAAAAAAACAAGAATATAGAAGGAATAGTGTTTACCGGGAAAATTAAAAACAGCAAGCTGCCAGAGTATTATTCTATGAGCGATCTTTTAATATTCCCGAGTACAACAGACACATTTGGTATGGCTGTACTGGAATCCCAGGCTTGCGGCACCCCTTGTCTTGTATCGGATATAGGAGGTCCAAAAGAAATAATAAAGGAAGGAATTACGGGTTTTGTCCTCCCTACAACAGACATTGATCCGTGGATTCATAAAATAGAAGAATTGATGAATCTTAAAATCTATTATCCTGAAGATTTTGAACAATTAAAAATAAAATCAGTAGAAAATGCATTAAATAACTACAACTGGGATAAAGTAATAAACGAGCTTTTTAGTCATGAAGAAGAAACCGTTGAAAAAATCAACTACAACAGTATTATGTCAAAATTAATAAGAAATAAGTTTGATGAACTTATTTATACAAGATAGATAAATGGCTAATAAAGACAAACTTTATCTTATTGATTCTTTAAGTCCGTTTTGTATAAAAAAACATTTTAAGTCGCATGTAAATTGGTCTAAGGTCAACTACCATCTTCTCGAATATGAAGACAGGATCAAAAAAAACAGAATAAAAACTATTATACGGCAATTTGGAAGATACATAAAAAGTATTTCGGATATAGGTTACAATGCCATATCAATAGATGATCTTGCCCATATAACATCATTTAAATTTTATCCGATTTCATTTAGACATAAAATAAAAAAATACAAAAAACTTATAGAGAAGATAACACAAATATCCAGAAAAAAATCGATTGATGTATACATAAATACAGATGTTATGTTTTTCAACAAATATATAAAAAAGAAAATTAAAGGAAATTTTAAAAAAGCAGTAGCACTTCTCTATGAATCTTGCAAAAAATTATTCAAAAGGCAAAATGATATTTCTGGGATTATCTTTAGGATTGGTGAATCAGACGGTATCGATGTAAGGGGTGATTTTAAAAGCTCTATAATCCTAAAGACCGTTCGTCAGGCAAGATATTTTTTAAAAACCATTATCCCTCTGTTTGAAGAATACAATAAAAAAATAATCTTTCGTACATGGTCCGTAGGCGTCGGCAAAATAGGAGATTTAAACTGGAATAAAAAAACTTTCCTAAAAATTTTTAAAAATATAAAATCAAGTTGTCTTATACTTTCTATGAAGTACGGCGATGGAGATTTTTTTAGATATTTTGATGTTAGTGAACTTTTTACTATTTCGGATCATAAAAAAATAATCGAACTTCAAACAAGAAGGGAATATGAAGGCTTTGGCGAATTCCCCAATTTTATTGGATGGGAGTATGAAAGGATTATAAAAAAAATTAAGGATATCAAAAATATAGAAGGCTTAAGTGTTTGGTGTCAGACAGGCGGATGGTCATCATTTAAAAATCTTACATATCAAAAAAACACTTCATTTTTCAATGAGTTAAACACCTTTACTACAATAAAATTATTCAAAACCTCTTTATCGGTAAATGCCATAATAAAGGAATTTTTAGATTACTATGGATATAAATTCAATATAAAGACCTTCATGTCTTTTTTAAAAAATTCTGATTTTGTTATAAATAATCTTCTATATGATCCATGTTTTGGCAGGTTGAAACTTTACTTTAATAAATTAAGAATTCCTCCTCTGCTGCATATATTCTGGGACAATGTTACTCTTACCAGTAGTGTAATCCTTGTATACAATACATTCGTATCAGAGTCTGAAATATCGTTGAGACTTGGTAAAAAAGGGTTAAGTAAATTAAAAACGGTCAATACGCTTAATAAAAAACTTAAAATCCCATACAATGAGGCTTTTTATACAGAATCTTTTAAGCTATTTTATCTTATCAGGATGCTTATATATGATTTTGAAAATGCTGATTTTAAAAATAAAATTGAGAATTTAAAAAGTGAAATCAAAAAATATAAAAAAAAATTTAAAAATGCATACAGGTTCTATGTTCATGTGCCATGCATAAAGCATCTTGGAATTTCAAAGCTAATATTAAAACTCTTCATAAGGAATTCCAGCAGATATAGATTTTTAGATAGAATTATTTTTAATCCTTTAACTAAAATGTTAATAATGGTATTTTATAATTCAATAAAAAAAAACATGCCTCAGTTTATCGACAAGCAGGCAATGCCTGTTAAAAATATTTTTTAAAGGAATATCTATGAGTCTTACATTACGAAAAGCCGTTATGAAAGATTGCAAGGATGTATACGCAATGATTTGTGATCTTGAAAATATTGAATTTGACAGGACAAGATTTGAGGAAGTATTTATAAATAACCTTAATACTCCGGGTATTCATTATTTTATTGCAGAATATAACAATGCTCCAGCTGGATTTATCAGTCTTTCAATACAGTATCATCTCCATCATGCAGGTAAGATTGGTGAAATCGTTGAATTTTACATTAATCCTTCGCTACGCAGTCTAGGACTCGGTAAACAGATTATTAAAGAAGTTGAAAAAACCGCAATAGAAAACGGCTGTATACTTATAGAACTTGCAAGCAATAAAAAAAGAGAACGTGCACATAAATTTTATGAAAGAGAAAATTATGTAAGCACACATTTTAAATTCGTTAAGAAATTTAATTAATATAAAATTCATCCAATCTCATCACATTTTTTAATCAATCATTAGCAATCTTGAAATATTAAATAACAACTTAAATTTCGGGTTAATACAAAAACAAAGAGACTTACAATGAATTATTCAATGATCTGTGCTGAAGGCGAAATATCAAAACTCAAAATAATTTATATTTTTTATGTAACCGTTTACATACCTTTTTAAACCTGATTTATCTTGAATAAATACTATTTGTATAATATACTCAAACTTGTTATTTCAAGGAAATAATAATAAAAATCAAAGGAAAACAAAATGATAAAATTTAATAAATCATTGATTTTATTTTTTATAATTTTATTCAATATAATGATATTACAAAATTGTACGAATTCAAATAAAAAAATCAATAATGCGACTGCAGATAATTATTTCCCAATCCTGTTTAAAAATGATTCAAATATAAAAATAGATGGTAATGATAAAGATTGGCCGGATGTTATCCCATGTATAATAGCTGAAAAAACCCAGCTAGTAGCCGGAGGCAGAGCCACAAAAGAAGAATCAAGTGGTGTTGTAAAAGTATTTTTTGATAAAGATAATTATTATATATACGCAAGAATTAACGATAACACTCCCGGATTAAATTATTTAAAACATGCAAACATCTGGCAGGGGGATTGTCTCGAGCTTTATATTGGTTTCCACGAAGAAGAATTACAGAGCATGCAAAATAATGATTTTCAATTAGGTATTCCATTAATTAATAATAATAAAGATATTTGGCTATGGACAAAATCAAGAGATATTATAAACCATGAAATATCTGTTAACGTCGATGATAAAGGATGTATCATCGAAGCTAAAATACCTTTTAATAATTTTGAAGGTATATCAGTTAAACCTGGTGATAAAATATGGATTGATTTTAGTATTGATAACAGTAAAACAGGAAATGAAAGATATTCACAGATGACCTGGTTTGGTACAAAAGATAATTATATGAATCCTTCTCTCTGGAAAAAAACAGTTATTACAGATAATCAAGAAGAATTAAATAAGCCATATTTTTTTGCTTCAAGTAATTTTTATTTTGGAAAAGATTATTATATTTATATTTTTAATAATACCAAACCATGGCAGGGTAAATTAAAAATAAACAATAAAACATTTAAAACCGATGAAAATGGGGTTGTAAAAAACAAACTGGAAAAAAGGGAAAATTTAAATATTATTGCTAAGATAGATAACAAAAAAATAGAGACAATTTTAAATACGACTTATGAAAGAAAAAAGCCGGAAAAAACTTCAAGAAGCGGTGAATTAAGGACCAAAGAAAGTTTTTTATATGGCAGATTTGAAACTAGAGCAAAACTTCTGGCTGTATCAGGAGTTATATCTTCATTTTTTACTTTTCATGACAATCTTGAAAAATGGAATGAACTTGATATTGAAATGGTGGGTAAGCAACTTGATAAAATTCAATTTAATGCAATTACCCTCGGTCAGGCGATGCATGAACAAAGCGTAGATATTAATTTTAATCCTTATGATGATTATCATGTATATGCCATAGATTGGACGCCGGAATATGTTGCATGGTTGATAGATGGCAAAGAGGTATACAGACAGACTGGTAAACATGTTAAGGAATTAAGATATCCACAAAAAATCATGATGAATTTATGGCAGTCTTCTAACAGCAGTTGGGCGGGCAATTTTGATATTAAATCACTTCCATTATATGCTATGTATGATTATGTTGCTTATTATGAATATACTCCTAATAAAAAACAAAAATTCAGCTTAAGCTGGAAAGATCATTTTGAAAATTGGGATAGAAAACGTTGGAGTAAAGCAACTCATACATGGGATGGTAACAATACAATTTTTATACCACAAAATGTTGTGTTTAAAGATAGTAATTTGATACTTTGTTTAACTAAAAAAGATAACCCTGGTTATAATGGGATTGTTGGAGAGGAGTAGTATCTGCAAATAAATTTAGATTAATTTTGTTAGAGTTTGATTTTGATGGACAACTATTTAGAGAAAAAGGTTAATAAATTGCAGTTTACAGATAATGACGGATCTTTTAAATTAGAAAATCCTGATTCAATAAGTTATTTATATTTCCCTCTTGCAAATAAGTCAGGAATTATGTCGTCAATAACTCCTATATTGCAGGGTGATTTAAAAATTGATCAGCATACATTTTTATTAGAGCCGGTTACTCAGGAATCTCTACATAATAATCTAAACAATAGAAATTTTTGGATTTATATTGACGATTATGGTCCATGGTCATTAACGGGCAATTCGGCAAAACAAAAAAGTGAAAAATATATAAACAACTATGAAAGTGTAACTGTTGAGGCTGGTTTATTATGGCATAAGATAATACGAAATAATAGTAAATTGAATATAAAAGCAGAAATAACTAATTTTGTCCCATACAATAATGACACTGTCGAATTAATGAAAATCAAAATTACAAATAATCACGTTAAATCAATTAAAATAACTCCAACATCTGCAATACCAATTTACGGACGAAGTGCAGATAATATAAGAGATCATAGGCATGTAACTTCTTTACTAAATAATATTTATATTTCAAAATATGGTATAAAAGTCAAACCAACTTTAAGCTTTGACGAACGAGGTCATAAATTAAATAATACTTCATATAGTATTTTGGGAGTATGCGAGAATGGGGATGCTCCAATAGGATTTTTCCCAACTATTGATGATTTCATTGGGGAAGGTGGCAGTCTTGATTGGCCTGAAAAAATAATAAATAACAGCAATAATTATATTAATGACAACTCAAAATTTAGTGGATATGAAGCAATAGGAGCATTACGATTTTCAGATTATACAATAGAGCATGGAGAATCCATTTCATTCTTTATAGCATTGGTTATTGATAAAAATGATTCTATAAGTGAAGAATATATATTAAATAATTATCTTAACGGTAAAAGTTTTATTCAACATTTTGAAAACTCTAAAAAAAATTGGCTTGATGATATTAATAAAATATCTTTTAATACCGGCGACAAAATATTTAATAACTGGATGAAATGGGTAACGCTGCAGCCGATATTAAGGCGTATATATGGATGTTCGTTTTTACCTCATCATGATTATGGAAAAGGTGGAAGAGGCTGGAGAGATTTATGGCAGGATTGTCTTGCCTTGTTATTAATTGATCCTACATCGGTGCGTCAAATGCTTATAGAAAATTTTGCAGGCGTACGTATTGATGGAAGCAATGCTACAATTATAGGTAAAGCTAGTGGAGAATTTATCGCAGATCGAAATAATATTTCCAGAGTTTGGATGGATCATGGAGCATGGCCTTTTTTAACAATCAAACTGTATATAGATAATACAGGTGATATAGATATACTGTTTATTGATCAAGTTTATTTTAAAGATAAAAATATTTACAGGTCTCAAAAAAAAGATGAAAACTGGAATGAAGCTCAGGGTATAATGCAATTAACTAGTGAAGGCTCGATTTATAAGGGATCAATTTTAGAGCATATAATAGTACAACACCTGACACAATTTTTTAATGTTGGAAAAAATAATAACATCAAGCTTGAGAATGCCGATTGGAATGATGGTCTTGATATGGCAAGTGAGAATGGGGAAAGCGTTACATTTTCTGCCTTATATGCATATAATATTTTAGAGTTAAGTAAAATCCTTGATACAATTAAAAAGAAATTTAAAAAAGATAATGTACTATTGTTAAAAGAAATATTGCCTTTAATTGATACATTAAATAATCCGGTTAATTATGATTCTTATAAAGACAAACAAAAGCATCTGTTAAATTTTTTTGATAATATTAAGAGTAATATTTCTGGTAAAAAAGAAAATGTAGATATTGAACTCTTATGTAGTGATTTACGAAAAAAAGCAAACTGGATTTATAACCATATTAAAAATAATGAATTGATTAAAAATAAAAACGGGTTTACATGGTTTAACGGATACTATGACAATGACGGAATACAGGTAGAAAAAGAAAATGAATCAGGAACTAGAATTACATTGACAGGCCAGGTTTTCCCATTAATGTCTGGTATAGTGGCAGATGAAGATGCTGTAAAAATATTTAACACAGTTAAACATTTTTTAAAAGATGATAAAGTCGGTGGTTATAGATTAAATACTGATTTTAAAGAAATTAAAACTAATCTTGGGCGGGCTTTTGGGTTTGCTTATGGTCATAAGGAAAACGGCGCCATGTTCAGTCATATGGCAATTATGTTTGCCTATTCATTGTATAAACAAAATCTGGCACATGAGGGTTGGGATGTGATTCGTTCAATATATAATCATTGCATTGATTTTGATAAAAGCAAAATATATCCTGGTATTCCGGAATATATAAATGAAAAAGGAAGAGGTATGTATCATTATCTTACAGGATCTGCAAGTTGGCTTTTATTAACAATGATAACAGAAGTTTTCGGCATAAAAGGTATTCTGGGAGATTTATTAATTGAACCAAAACTTTTAAAAGAACATTTTGATGATAATGGCATTGCATCGCTTAATATTTTGTTTCAAAACAAAAGAATCAATTTTACTTTTATAAATAGATCATTTCTTGATTATGGTTATTACCAAGTAAAAGAAATCAGGATAAATGATATTAAAAATCATATAGGTGCAAAAAAGATGGTAATTAATAAAGAAATAATAAATAAATTTGAAAACGATGCGAATAATAATGTTGAAATAATTTTATCTAATTAAGGATAATAAATAAAAATATGAATGAAGACATGAAATCAATTAATAAATTTCAATCCATTAGAGCAAGGGATTTTAAAGACAATCCTGTTTATACTGTTGAAAAATATTTTAAAACAGTACTTGATAAAAAAAAAATAAATGATGCTATGTTTATTGATAGCACCTATACATCTGTAATCGGCATAGCAGGATTTGATTATATATATCCTGCAATACATGAGCTTTATAAAAAAAATGACTTGCGTATTTTTATTGACAAAAATACAAACAGTAAAGATTCTTTGTTAATAATCAAGACACACAGTATTAAGTGTTTTAAACATAATAATAAAAATAATATTGAGGAAATTATATTAAATGAAGATATTATAAAATCAATTGAATTTGTTATTAATTTGATAATTGACAAGGCAGGGTTTTTAAATGAAAATGGGGAGCATTGTATTAATTTAAAGTCACTAACTCCGGGTCCGCATTTTTCTATAAACTTACTTCTTGGTAACAGGATTGGTTTTCACAATAGTCTGCTTACAACTCCTAAAAGCGTTGTAGACAGGCTTGGCGGCGGGAGTTTCAGGTCTCATGCACATACTCAGGTGCTTGCAATAAGATGGGATCTAAGGCAGGAGGAGCATGGTTTTCCTGCAAATAGACAATTTTACCTTGTTGAAAACAATAGAATAATTTTTTATTCTTATAATCCCGAAGATTCAAATATCCTTTCAGCAGAATGTATTCATTCACAAAACAAGACAACTATAAGCTATTTGACTAAATGTGGATTAGAGATAAAGCGTATAATTTTCATTCTTCCGCAGATTGAGGGATTTCCTATTGCAACAGAAGTGCAAAGGATTATAATAAAAAACAAAACAAAAAATATACGAAATATCAAAATTGTCTATACAGGTATGTTTGGCACCTCCGTCCCCGGAGCACTGCAAGAAGATGTCCTTTATTCAAACATAGTAATGCAATCTAAAATAATTAAAAATAACGATGGTTTTATCCTTGGTATTTCGGGTGATTATTATCTTAAAAAATATAATAATGATCAAAGATTTAACTCAATGATTGTTTATGAAAAAAATAATATCAGGTTGCCGGATGAATTTTGTACGGATTATAACGAATTTATAGGGAATGGTTCTTTATATAATCCGGATGGAATATGGCATCTTACAAATAATATTTCAAGAAAAGGGCCAGGTTTTTTTGCTCTTGCTTCAGCATTTGTTATTGATGATAATAATGAAAAAATTATAGATAATTTTACAGGTCTTGTGTCCAATGTTGATAATGAAACATTTTCTGACAATCAAATTAGCATTGAGCTTGAAAGATTAATTAGTCGTTTCTCAAATGAAAAAGAATTAAATCTTTACATTGAGAAAAATAATAATTTTTTTAATAATTTCCAAAAATATATTGTTATAAAGTCAGATGATAAAAATTATGAATCTTATGTAAATAAAAACCTCCCATTTCAAATATTATATCAGACTTTTGTTTCAAGATCTTTTTCGTTGACCCAAAAATCTTATAGGGAATTAGGATTCAGGGAAATTCAGGATTTATATGCTTCCATGTATTATTTTATGTCAATGGGGCATCAAGATTTTGTAAAAAATGTTTTAGGTACATGGGCAGAAAACATTTTTGAATTCGGATATACATATCATAATTTTTTCTGGAAAGGAAAGGAAGCAGGCAAATGGTCTGATGATGGATTATGGTTTATTCAAGCTGTTTATAGATATTTAATTTTTACAGGTGATGTAAAATTTTTGGATGAAGAATACAAAACAGCTGATTATAATTTTATAAAACGATCTATATATAAAACTCTTCAGTCTATCATAAAATATTCATCAGAGATTTCTATAGGTAAAAATGATTTCCCATTAATAGATAAGGCTGATTGGAATGATTGTCTTAAGGTTGACACAGATTATATGACCGGTGAAGAAAAAGAAAAATTATATAAAGAATCACAAAATTGGGAGAATGACAGAAAAAAACTTTATAAATATTCTGAAAGTATAATGAATGCGTTTTTATTAAAAAAAGCAATTGACAATATGGCAATTATATCTGAATTATACTGCAAGCCAGATGATGTTGATTTTTACAAAAATAAATCATCGCGCTTAATTGAAAACTTGCAAAAAAATGCCTGGAAAAAAGATTTTTTTGCTAGAGTTATTTTTAACAGATATGATAATATCACTTATCTTGGTGCTAGTAAGGATGGATTATCATCAAATCTAAATATAGACGGCACTTATTATTTGAATTCTTTTAGCTGGTCAATATTATCAGATTGTGCAACAGAAAAACAAATAGAAACAATGACAGGTATACTTGAAAAATATCTTAAAACTGATTATGGTTATAAACTTTGTACAGAGACCAATTTAAATAAAATTTCACCTGAGACCGCTACAGACGAATACTTCCCTGGTGATAGGGAAAATGGAGGAATCTTTAAGCATGCATCAATGATGGCGGTTACGGCAATGATAAAAGCTTCAAAAGAAGTCAATAATATAAAACTTGCGCAACAATTATCTAGAATGGCTTACTGGATGATAGATAAGGTTTTACCATATAATACAATGAATGATCCTTACTTACAAAAGGGAAGTCCACGTTTTTGTACACAATATATTAATAGTATAACAGGTGAGCATATTGGTCCGCTTGTCAGCGGTACAGCAACATGGTTAGCTATTGCAATCATGGATATACTCGGTATCGAATACACCCGGGAAGGAATTATAATTAATCCCTTATTAAAGGAAGATGATACGATAATTCAATATGAATTAAATTTAAAAAATACACAATATAATCTGACAATAAAAAAACCTATAGGTTTTTACAGACTTAAAGAAAATAAATATAATATTACCATTGATGGAGTTAGTAATAAAAACAATATTATACCTATGTTTAATGACAATAAGATTCATAATATTTTTATAGAGATAAAATAATTGATAAAAATTATTATTTTCACAAAATATAATGGGTTCCCTACCGGATTTATCAGTCTGTAAATACAGTATCATTTCCATAATGCAAGTAAGATTGGCGAAATCGTTGAATTTTATATTAATCCTCCGCTACGCAAGTCCAGGACATGGTAAAGAAGTTTTAAAAGAGATTAAAAAAACCGCAATAGAAAACGGCTGTATACTTATAGAACTTGCAAGCGATAAAAGAAACTAATGAATTCTATGAAAGAGAAAATTAATAGACACACGAATTTTAAATTCGTTAAGAAATTTAATTAACACAAAATTTATCAAATCTTATTACATTTTTAATCAATCATTAACAATTTTGAAATATTAAATACCCAAAAATAAAGGAATTATAATGAATCATTCAATGATCTGCGCTGAAGGCGATATATCACAACTTAAAATAATAGTAGAAAACATATTGGTTAGCAGAGAAATATCGGTTGTTAAAGAGCCGACTCCGAAACTCATTATGGTAAAACATATTGATCCGTTGGATAAAAATGAGTTTTTTTTAGGTGAAGTATTAGCAACTTATTGTGAAGTTGAAATAGATGCAAATTTTGGATGCGGTTGTGTGATCGGTACTGATAATGAAAGATCATTGTATGCCGCAGTCATTGATGCTGTGATCGGTAATAACCTCCCGGAATCAATAAAATTAAAAGAAGCCTTGATAGAAATTAATAACAAAATTAAATCAGACAGACAAAGATATCTTAACAGGGTGTTAAAGACAAAAGTCAATTTTGAAACCAAGAGAGAAGGATGATTATGAAAGAGACGGCTTTTAATGAAGTATATGATTCTCAAATGACCTTTAGACTCCTCTTAGACGGGATGGCAAGACCTGGCAAAATTGAGCTTTTAAACAGATATGAATATAAATTTATTCCTCGCAATTTTAATCCACACTGTCTTACGATTTTAAAAACATTGTGCGACAATACATCGTCTTTTTACAGCAGTATGAATAATGATGAGATATATAAATATCTTGAAGTAAATACAGGATCAAATTTCAATGAATCTGATAGAGCGGATTATATAATATTTAATGGAAAAAATTTTAATGATGAATTCTTAAAAGTAAATAAAGGCACAATCGAATTCCCGGAAAACAGCGGGACGGTAATAATCACTGTTAATGAAATATCGCAAAACAAAACTGAAGAATCTGGAATTTTATCTATTAAACTTACTGGACCAGGCATAAAACACTGTACTGAAATATTTATTAAAGGGCTGGATAGAGAATATCTCAACAATTTTATTATTATGAATAAAAACTTCCCTCTCGGCATCGATCTATTGATCGTTGATAATGAGGGAAAACTTGTATGCATTCCAAGAACATCAAAAATGGAGATTAAATAATGGGATATGTAGCAGTTACAGGTGGAATAGAAGCAATAGAAAATGCAGAAAAACTATCCGATTACTTCAGACTAAAGGGACAGAGTATCCCTATTGATGTTATGCAGATAAAAGATCAGATGAGACATCTGGTTGACAGGGTTATGGGAGAGGGAGGGCTTTATTCTCCACTTCATGCCGCAATAGCAATAAAGCAGGCCGAGGGAGATCCTCTTGAAGCTTCATTTTATCTTAGAGCTTACAGATCTACACTTGAGAGGCTGCCTGATTCTCTGCCGATTAGTATGGATAATATCAGGATTACAAGGAGGATATCCAGTGCATTTAAGGACATTCCCGGAGGACAGATTCTCGGTGCAACTCCTGATTACAGACAGAGGATGTTAAATTTTGATTTGATTTATGAAGATGAAAACACGATGAGAGAGTTTTTAAATGAATACAATCTTAATATGGATGATTCTGATAAAGGAGAGATGAGTTTTAAAAAAGTTACTGATATACTTCGCGAGCAGGGTTTGATGAAAAAAATATCTGAGATTAAAAAGGAACAACCGATCGATATTACAAAAAATCCAGTTAATTTTCCAGCGCCTAGAAGCGCAAGGCTTCAGATGATGGCAAGAGCCGAAACAGGAGGACTTCTTGCTTTAGCCTATTCAAGCATGAGGGGGTACGGCAGTATTCATCCGACAATTGCAGAATTAAGGCAGGGGTTTGTTGAAATAGAAATCGTTCATCCGTACAGAAAAAACGAACGAATAACGATAGGTTCTATACAGATAACTGAGGCGGAGATAATTGCAAAATTTGATAATGAAAATGAAGGGCAGCCGCAATTTACATTTGGGTATGGGATATGTTTTGGATGCAACGAAGTGAAGGCAATATCTATGGCTGTGTTGGACAGGACGATGAAAGAAAAAGATATAACTACTCCTGCGCAGAATGATGAGTTTGTACTGATGCATACCGACGGTATAGAGTCTTCGGGATTTTGCTCACATTTCAAACTGCCTCACTATATAACATTCCAGTCGGAGCTTGACAGAGTGAGGACATCGCAAAATATAAAAAGCAAAAAGGAAGTAACTTAAGAGATGATTAACACTATAATTGATAGAGAGAAAGATAAATTAAAATTCACATATAATTTTGCATTCATAGATGAGGGGGCAAAAAAAGAAATAAGAAGAAAACTGTTAAAAGCTGTAGCTCTGCCCGGTCATCAGGTGCCGTTTGCTTCCCGTGAACTACCTATAGCCCGCGGTTGGGGTACAGGGGGTTTGCAGATAACAATGTCCATAATAGGACCAGCCGATGTTTTAAAGATAATAGATCAGGGCTGTGATGGTAGTGTAAATGCGGTAAATTTACGTAACCTGATGGTAAAAACAACAGGTGTAAAAACAACATTTAACTCAAAGGAAGCAACGATTATACAGACAAGGCACAGGATACCTGAAATGCCGCTTAATGAGAATCAGATACTTGTTTTTCAGGTACCTCTGCCCGAACCTCTCCGTTTTGTTGAGCCAAGCGAGGTGGAGACAAGAAGGATGCATGGAGAAAATGACTATTCAAAATTATGGGTACTTCTCTATGAAGATATTACAAATTACGGCACCGTAACTATAGGTTCCATGTTTCCATGCAGGGTTAACAACCATTATATAATGAGCCCTTCGCCAATACCGCGATATGATATAAAAAAACTCAACAATGCAGATTGTTTATTCCTTTTTGGAGCAGGAAGGGAAAAAAGGGTTTATGCAGTACCACCTTATACCGATGTATCACCTCTAGAGTTTGAGGATAAACCATTCACTGAAGAAAATTTTAAAGGGTTAAAATGCTCAAGGTGCGGTGCCGTAAATGTTTATCTTGATGAAATATACGACGAAGAGACCGGTGAAAAATACTACACTTGCTCGGATACGGGATTTTGTGATGACAACATTATTAATGGTGGTAAGAATGAATAACAATTATACAAAAAAAATACTTGAAATAAAAAATCTAAAAAAAATATACGGTAATACATGCAGGTATTGCGACGAATTAACTGGTGCAAAAGCAAATTCTAATGTATGTCCTAAATGCGGTACAATTGTTGCATTAAAAAATATATCTATAGATCTTTACGAAAGTGAAATATTGGGAGTCGTAGGTGAAAGCGGCTCTGGAAAAAGTACTCTTGTCCAGTGTCTCTATTTTGATTTGCCTGCAACATCAGGGGAGGCATATTTTTATCCTTTTGATGATGGAGAATCAAATATTTTTGATTTAAATTTAAGCGAAAAAAGATTCATAAAAAATCATCTTATGGGCATGGTATATCAGAATCCTTTGATGGGGTTAAAATTCAATATTTCAAGCGGAGGAAATATAGCAGAAAAACTTTTGTCTGCAAATATTTTTAATTATGAAAATATACGACGGAAGGGAGCAGAGCTTCTCTCAAGAACGGAAATCCCTTTATATTTCATGGATCATCTACCAAAAAAATTAAGTGGAGGCATGCAGCAGAGAGTACAGATAGCAAAGGCTCTTGCAAATAATCCGCCTCTATTGCTGCTCGATGAAATAACAACTGGTCTTGATGTATCGGTACAGGCAAAGGTGCTTGATTTGATCAAGGCTCTGCAGGAAAATTTAAGTATATCAATGATTGTTGTTTCTCATGATCTTGGCATCATAAAACTTTTAACTAACAGGACAATTGTTTTAAAAAACGGCGAGATAGTTGAAAAAGGACTTACAGATCAGATTCTGGAAGATCCTCAGGATGCTTATTCACAACTACTCGTACATTCAATAATATAAAAGGATTAAAATCATGCTAATAGTTGAATCGCTTGGAAAAGAATTCATGATGCATATAAAAAATGGGAAAAAAATCATTGGTTTTAAAAATGTCTCATTTGAACTTCATGAAGGAGAATTTTTAGGGATTACTGGACAGAGCGGTATAGGCAAATCATCTTTATTAAAGTGTATTTATAGAACATATATTCCCACAGAAGGAAATATTTTTTTTAAAATTTCTGATAAAAGCTGGCTTAATATTTGTAGGGCAAATGATCATGAAATACTTAAGTTGAGAATGAATGATATAGGATATATCTCGCAGTTTTTTAATGTAATACCGAGAGTTTCAGCAATTGATATATTGGTTAAGGAGCTCTCATTAAACGGTTATGATGCAGATTTAAGTTTAAGCCTTGCAAAAGAATACTTAAAACGTCTAAATATCCCGGAGTCGTTGTGGGAAATGTACCCCTCAACATTTAGCGGCGGTGAAAAGCAAAGATTAAATATAATACATGGAATAATAAAAAAACCCAGACTGCTTTTGCTGGATGAACCTACCGCAAGTCTTGATCCAAAATCAAAGGATGAAGTAATAAAACTGATAAAAAGCCTAAAAAACCAAGGCGTGTCAATGATCGGAGTGTTTCACGACTATGATACATTAGAGAAGCTTGCTGACGTTAAATATGATCTTGGTAGCCTAAGTTTAAAAAAGAATATGGTAATTAAGTAAAGTAAAAAAAATAAAAAAAAGTAAAATAAT
>CAZHHK010000042.1:0-24258 GCA_964531405.1 uncultured Spirochaetales bacterium
AATATATAAATTATTTTAATAAAATTTGTTGCATTTATTAATTTATTTTTATATTATTTGTTGAAACATACAATGTTTTTACAAAATAATATTCTAACTTTTTTCTATGGTTATAGAATTAAGCTCTATTTTTATTAAAAAAATTAAATATTTTAAGGAGTTTAAAAATGTCAGATCTGCCAAAGAGTCCCAATGTATTCGATCCAGAAAAACCGAGTGCGGTTGGATCGCGTAATTCTTTAGCTCAAAATTTTAGAGACCAACAGGCTGAGGTAGAGAATGTTTTAAGGGAAGAAATAGATAAAGTAGTTAACCACATTACAGCAAAGCTTCCGGCAAATGTTCTCGAAAGACTTGATATCATGGGTGGTATCAAAGAAAAACTCTATAATTATTTTAACCAAAACTATCAGAATATGTTTAACAGATACATAACAACAACTGAAGATGAAATGGTTAAAAAAATTAGAAACTTTATTGACAAAGAAGAGTTGAAAACCTTAGCTAGATATACCCCGAGAGAAATTGCTCAATTATTGGATCAAATCGGTGGTATGGATAAGTTTAATACTGGTGAAATTGAAAAATCAATTATCAATATGTATGGACACTTACAGGGCCATATTCAGAGAGGTTTGAATGAACTGGAAAACAACACCAATTCATTGTTAAGACAAAAAGAAGATGTTGGTGCATTCGTAAGAGGTCAAAATGCATATTCTATTGTAAAATGTGCTTTTAAAGACAATCAAACTAAACCAAAAACAGTTACGGATGTAAAATTATCTGTAAATATTCTGGATTCAGAGCTTATTTCACCAATTTTCCATTATCAGACAACTGTAGAATTTTTAGTTAAAGACTTAATTTCTAAACATATTTATGAATTGTTAGAAAAAGACATTGAAGCATTAAAAGATGCAAGAGCAGAAGAAGGGAAAGAAGACTTAACCGACACTGAAATTATTTTTGAAAAAATATCAAGAGTTGAGGATTATACATCTGATGATGCAGAAAATCCAGATTCTCTTAGATATAAATTTATAGCAAAATCAGTTATGGATAAAATCGAAGGCTTAAGAGCTGAAATCCCGATTGCTGAATATGATTCTTTAAACATAAGAGAAAATATTAAGAAGATAATCGATACAGAAAACATAAGAAACAGAGGCTTCAATACAGCTATCAATTCAATTACAAGTATTCTTGATACTTCAAAAATGGGTTATCAATTCGTTGAAAACTTAAAAAATGCTAGAGATTGTATCATAAGAGAATACGAAGATACCGATGTATCTCAATTACCTGATGAAAGGTATTCTATAAGATTAACTTATTTTGATCAGGAACAATTGTTAGCTGAAAGAGCAGCTTATGACAAACAATATGAAGCATTCAGAAAAGAAGTTGCAAGATTATGGGATATTGTTGATGATATTTATAGGACTAAAAAGAAAAAAATGGACTATATCGATCTTGCCGGCAAATTACAATCTAGAATAGACAAGAAAAAGATAAAATTTGGTTTAAAAACAGAAGATTACACTCCAACTTCACAAGTTTGGGATGAAATAACCTTTGTTATGCCTGAAGATACAGAAGTACAAAAGTTCAACAGATCATATATTAATGAAAAAAATAAAATCAAGCAACAACTTATTATCATGAAAGATAAACTTATTAAAACTTTTGAAAATCAAAATCCTATCGAAAGAGTTGCTGTTGAAGACAGATTGAATTTCTTATGGCAACAATTTAACAGATATGAATACAACATTAATCCATATCATATCCAGCCAGGTATTGTGCTTGATATTGATATTACTTCAATCAAAAGAAAGAAATATACATTGAATTCAATGGCAAATGTATTAAATGAATTCTTACATGGCGTCAGCAAAGGATTTATGGATGCTGCATTTGCTTCTTATTCAAGAAGAAGATCAACTGTCAGAGCCGATATTGATCAAACATTTACAGCTGCATCAGAATATAAAGCTGAAACAAATATCAGTATTTATGGCGATAGTACTTCAAAAGCACCTGAAGGCATAGTTGATGTAACTAAAGATTCAGATGGTTTAACAGAAATTTAATTTTTTAAAAATAAAATTATAATCATAGGGCTGTCCTTCACCAGACAGCCCTTCTTAAATATAATATCCTAAGAAACTTAAAAAAATATTATTTCCCTTAACTAATGGTAAATCTATATTTTAAAAATTAAAATACTTTTAGATATAATAATGATTTTTAAAATTATTGTTTTTTTAAAAAATAGGTATTTGAAAACAAATCATAAAAATTTTTCTTTTTTTAAAATTTATTATTCTCTTTAACGCATAAATAATTTATAATATAATGGATTTATAAAATGAGTATGATTGTTTCTATCTTAATTTTTTGGAGAAAAGATAATGAATAATAGTCTGAATTTTTTAAGCACAAGAAGCGGCTTTAATCAAGCATTAAAGCACTTTAAAACCGTTAATTCTTTTATATCAAACTGTCAAAAATTTTATAATCTGGCTGATATTATAAACAATGCATTAAATAATGATCAAATAAAAATTTTTCAGATACCAGCTATTATAAAAGTTATTTTAGTTGACAAATTTAATTATTATTATCAATCATTTAATATTAAGTCTAATTTTACCGAAAAAATTTCAAATATTGTTAATGAAGTAAAAGACTGGAATACTTTAGATTTAGTAATGGTTTATTATCATCCTCAATTAGGACCAACATTAGTTAATCCTAAAAATCTAGATAGTTTTGAGCCTATATTAAATGGCATAAAAGAAAATGAATTAATTACAATATATACTGGTTATTTTGGCAAAGAATTTGACTTAGATATGGCAAAACAGGCAACAAAGGCATTAATAGATTTATTTTATGGGAAAAAGCCTAAGAATACAAGCCAATTTAAATCTAATTCTTTAGAATATAAGAAACCTCAAGTATTACCAACTATTAAATCTCAATCGCAAACTACAACTACAGCAACTCAGCCTGGTCAAGAGACTTCTTCGGCCAAGAAAAAACTTTCTCCAAAATATGGTATTGCAGTAGCTAATGAATTATTCCACAATGGAAATGTTGAGGCATGGAAAAAAATTATTGAATCATACGAAACAAAATATCCTGATATAAAAGTTCTTGTTTTCTATGATAATGAGCAAATTAATGATATTAATACCCTATTTAAATGGGGTAAAGTTAAATTTGGGACTATGATTTTCTTTAGTCTTCTCGGTGAAGAATTTAAAGATGTTTCTAAATTAAGAAGATATTTAGCTCAAGGAGCAAGTCCCAAATTTGAAGCATTTTTAAAAGGCAGCCCTGGACAAATATTGCAATTATTTTAATTATTATAACTTAAGGAGATTTTTAATATTATGAGTAACAATAAAGATATATATTATTTTTCTAAGACCGAATTTCCTAAAAATTACGATACATCCAAAATAGGCATTCGTGGTAAAAGAGCAATAGAATTGGCTCAATTAAAAATGCCTATATTACCTGGATTAATTATCAATTCAAATATCGCTTCTAAAATTGAATCAGAGCAACTAAATATCACTGCCAGTTATAATGATTTTATAAAACAGGTAGAAAAAGAAACAGGTAAATCATTTAATTCAAAAACAAATCCAGCTACATTAAAATTAGTTATAAGCCCATCGCTTGAAATAGTCGATTTTCCTTCTATCCATAATGTCGGATTAACAGATGTTACGATCGAAGGCTTTAAAGAAAATGTCGGTGAGACATTTGCCTATCATGAATATGCAAAAATATTAATTAAAAGTGTTATTGTCTTATATATAAGAAAATATTCAAGTGCTACCGAAAAAATCGAACCGTTAAATAAATTTTTAGATAAGATAAATAAAGCTAACAATGTAGATGAGTATAAAAATATAATAAAAGAAGCAAAAACTATTTTCCCAAAGGAATTTTTTGAAGATGCAAATTACCAGCTTGATTTCTTAATAAGAAGTATTTCGATATTTTTAAACTCTGAAGAGATGGATGATGATGACACGGCGATACTGATTCAGCCTATGGTTTACGGTAATTATGGCAAGGATTCTTATTCTGGTAAATTTTTTACACGAGATATTATTACTGGTGATAAAATCATTCAGGGTAAATTTTTTCAAAATCAATTTGATGATAAAAACTCAACAGACAAAGAAAATTCAATTGAAACTATCGATAAAAAATATAAATCACAATTTGATAAAATCGCAGATGAAATCGAATGTTATTTTAAAGAAATAAGAGAAATTAAATTTACTATCGAACAGGGTAAATTATGGATTATAGAACAAAGTTCTGTAATGACAAAATCTACCCAGGCAGAGTTAAAATCACTTTTATATTTATTAAGTAAAAAAATTGTCGATGAAAAATATGTTATAAATAAAATACAACCTCATCAAGTATCGGATATTCTTCACCCTATAATCAATCCTAATTCTATTAAAAAGTTTAAATCTATAGATAATGGTATAGCTGGTGCACCAGGTGCTGCAATTGGTAAAGTTATATTTAATACAGAAGATCTTCTTGAAGCACATAAAAAAGCGGTAAGCCAGGAACATGACAAGCATTTTATTTTATGCCTGCCGGCAACTTATGCAGGTGATGTTAAGGCTATAGAAGTAGCAACAGGAGTATTATCAAGTGAAGGAGGATATTCTGCACATGCTTCTGTTGTTGCTCGTCAGTATGGTAAAGTCTCATTGGTAAATCCAGATATTGTAATAGACACAAAGAAAAAACAGTTTACAATAAATGGAATTACAGTAAAAGAAGGTGATTATATTACCCTTGATGTACCTTATTATGGTACCCCCAGAATATTGTTAGGTAAAGCAGATTTAATAGAGCCAGATCCTAATAAATCTGGCTTAATGGACTTAATAAATATAATCAATAAATATGTAACTACATTTAAAGTACTAGGCAATGGTGATACTCCAAAAGATGCTGCTACCATAAAATTATTCGGCGGCGAAGGAATAGGTTTGTGTCGAACAGAACACATGTTTTTTGCCGAAGAAAGAATAAATATCTTCAGAGAAATGATTATAAGCAATGACATCAAGGACAGAATAAAAGCATTAGCTAAGTTAGGCAAATTTCAAACAAAAGATTTTTATGAAATTTTTAAAACAATGCATCCTTATCCTGTAACAATAAGACTCCTTGACGCACCTCTTCATGAATTTCTGCCGCATGATGATGATGAAATGAATATTTTTATGGAATATATAAAGAAAATAAATCCTTCGATAACAAAAGCAGAGGTAAGCTTAAAATGTCAATCGATCTCAGAGATAAACCCCATGCTGGGACACAGAGGATGCCGAATCGCCGTCTCTTATCCAGAAATATATGAAATGCAGGTTCAAGCTATATTTGAGGCTGCTTATAAATTAAAAGAAGAAGGCATCGATGTTGAGCCTGAAATCATGATCCCTATCGTAATGAACCAGGAAGAAGTAAAATTCATAAAATTCGGGAAAAAGATTGAAGGTAAATTTATAAAGGGTATCCAGCAGGTTGAGCAGGAAACAAGAGAAAAATTACAAATAAAATCACAAATTAATTATAAAGTTGGCACTATGATTGAATTACCTTCAGCAGTTTTAGTATCCGATGAAATAGCAAAATATGCAGAATTTTTCTCATTTGGAACAAATGATTTAACTCAAACCACACACGGATTATCAAGGGATGACTTTAATTCATTCATGCCTGACTACAGTGAATTCGATTTGATTAATTCCAATCCTTTTAAAGTGTTAACTGAACCAGTTAAAGAATTAATTGCAATATCATGCGAGAGAGGAAGAATGACAAGACCCGATTTAAAGATCGGTTTGTGTGGTGAACAGGGTGCCGAGCCTAAAAATTTAAAATTTTTAAAAGAAGTTGGAGTTGATTATATTTCTTGTTCGAGTTTCTCGATACCAATAGCAAAATTAAAAATCGCACAAATGGAATTGGAAAATTAATTTTTATAATATATTCTTATTATTATCCATGAGTGCCCAATAATCCTGATAGAAGTGTTATTTTATATTTATTGAATTAATTTAGAAAAATTAGTATAAATACGATATTATAATGGTAAATGCTGGTGTGTATAAATATAAAAGTCAAAAAAGAGGTTGTTAATCTATGAAAAGAGTATTCAGAATTGATCAGGAATGTTATGTTATCTTTTTAGAAGATTTTTCAAATTCAAAAGACAGATTTTTGAGAATTGGGAATTCACCTTTTTTTAAAGATTTCAATAAAAATCTAGTATTTGTTGACCTAATATCAAAACTTCTTCCCGGTGACCCCAAGTTGGAGCTCGAATTATTCAATCCTGATGTTGATAAAGAAGTAATAGGTTTAAAAGACATACTAATTAATTACCTTACATTCCTAAAGAAAAATGGAATTAATATAGACAATGTAAAAAAAATTTCAGCACAGGATAAAAGCCGAAGGGTAATTATTCAAAAATCAGAAGAAGATTTTATAAATGAAATCAAAAAAAATAAAAAATATCAGGATTATTCATTTGCTTCTTTTTATAAAGATGGAAATATTAGAATTTTTAAACAAAATGAAGAAATCTTTGATTTAAAAAAACTCCAGAATGAATATTTTGACGAATATGAAGAAATCAAGGAAACCTCAAAATTTTATAAAGATTATGAAAAAGCCTATTCAAAAAATGGTTTCATACATTCAAATGAATCTTTATTCTTTTTTAGTAAAAATGAATTTTTCTGTCTGACAAAATCTGCAAATTGGATAAAAGATGCTATTAGAGTAGGCATAAATCCTTTTAATGTTAAAATTATATATCTAGGAGAAAAAAATACATTAAGCTCATATTTTTATAGGATTATACTTTCAAAATTTTCATATAAATCAAAAATAATTATAGCATTCAGACGAAAAGACTTTGCTCTTGAATACAGATTTTCAAAAGAATTTTTTATACCGGTTTTCCCGGTTGCAAATGCAGAGCAAAATGAATTTAAATTAAATGATTTTTCAATTAAATTTGGCACCGATAAAACAATAGTTACTTATAAAAACCTTATTTTCAATCTTGATTACCAAAATAATTATCTTGAGAAAGGGTTTATCATAAACTGCAAAAACAGTGCCAATGGCAAAGTAGAAAACACTAAACTGGTTTTGGAAGAATATAAAAAGAATCATATATCCATTTATAGTTATAATCCTGTTGTATTTTATGATTCTCTTGCTGATAATAATTATATAAATAAATTTTGGAATAAAATTTCTGACTCAAATAAAAAAGATTTTATAAAAGAGATATTTGAAAATGATGATAAATATATAAATTATGAATTTCAAACAGAAAAAATCTCAAGCTTTTATAATAAGCTTTTTATTGAAACTATCAGAAGAATAATAATTGAAGGGAAAGTTAATGTAAGTGATGAAAAATTAAATAAATATGCCGATGCTCTTGATAATTTTAATGGAAGAGAAATCAACAAAAATAATTTAATCATGGAGCAATCTCTTGGCATTCTGTCAATAAATCAGAAGTTAGGCGTACGTGATTCATTTTTCACAAAAGAATTAAATTATATCGATGATGAAATGAATCCTTTTATGACTTTTGAAAAAGAATTATCGATACAAGAATGGGTAAAGAAACAACAAGATTACAGAGATAGGTTTAAAAAATACATTAAAAATCCTGAGACTTCAAGGCTAATAGACAACAGATTCGCTGAAATTATTAAAAATAAAAAATTTTATAAAGAAGAACAGGATAGACTTTTAAGGTTTATGAGCAAAGTAATGATAAATGAAGAAAAAAAAGATGAAACAGAAACAGTAGCTAAAGAAGCAAATACAGTATACACGGATACATCATCAAAAGGTAAAACTGTAAATGATGCATATTTAAAAATCAATAGCAAGACCGAAAACAACAATAAGAAATTCAAAGAAAATAAAAAATTTAAAATAAAATATTTAATTGCTGCGCTGCTCGGACTATTATTGTTGGGATTAATTATATTAGGTATTTTATACGGACCGAAAATTTCTAAAAATATATACATTGCAATAAATAATAAAATTCATAATGACAATACTACAGATATAACACAGGATGATTACTTTAAAAATTCAAAGGATAAATATGACGAAAAAACAGATGCAAATAAAACAAGCGAACATTATAAATTCTATATGACGAATCTCGATTTGTTAAATCTTACAAACTTAGTTGCTGAGCGCAATAATTATCATAAAATAGTATACAGTTATCAAAAAAAATATGTAAAAGGCAAAGACCCAGACTGGATTTTCCCCGGCAATAAGCTTACAATGCCAAACTCAACGGTTATTCAGATTAAACCTGGTGATACAATGTGGGATATCTGTGATAGCTATTTGATTGATGAAATTAATAATCATGAAAAAAAAATAAGAGAATTAATAGAAAAAACTAAATTAAATAAAATGCTAATCACTGAGGCACAAAAAGAATTTATGGTAATAAAAAGTCAATCTCATTCCCAGATGATGAAAGATTTTTTGGATACTCTGATAAATTTAAAATCCTTCAAACATTGGGAGCCATATATAGACGAAATAAAGAATAAAACTAAAAATCAATAACTATTTTAAAAAAATAGCTATTGCGGAGAAATAGATGTTTATTTCAATCATTCTGGATTTAGCTACTATTGATTCTGAAAAGGAGATCACAAAAATATTAAAAGAATATGGTCTAAAAAAAATTCATACAAATGTATTTGAAAGTTATGAGTTTTTATCAAAAAAATTGGGCAACTTAAAAAGAGATATTTCAAATTTCATTGATATGGACGACAAGCTTAGAATTTATCAATATCCGCTGGATAAGGTACTAAAAATCAGCTATGTTGAAAACGGTAAATGGAAAAGATTATCCATTAAATAGATTTTTTTTTAACTGCCTCGTTTAAGTTCATATTCAATTTTTATATTTCTCAACCTGTATGTTCTGCCCTTTCTTGCGCCATCATAGGTAAACTGCAAAAATAAAATATTAATTAATCTTTGAAATATCTTATAATCTGCCGAATAAAATATTTCTGTAAGTCGTCTTTCCTCATCTTTATTAATATCTATTAAATTAAGATAATAATTATTATCTTTTAAAAAATAACTTTTTTTAACAAAATCTTTGTCATCGAGATTATTAATTTTATTCAATATTTTTTCATTAAAATACTTTTGCTCTATTTTAACCGGTATCCTGTCATCAAACATTTGTAAACCATAAAACTGTAAGAGTAATAAGATTATTATTGCAGCGGAAACTAATACTTTGATAAAATTATCAATATTAAAATTAAAAAGAATAAAAACAATCAGAGGAGTCAAAAAACATGATATATGAACAAAATTGCCATTATGAATAAATAACTGAAATAAAAACGGAGGAATAAAAGTAAGAATTAATATAATAAGTATCTTTATTTCAAAATTAATTTGTTTTTTTATGATTTGAAAAATAAAAAGCGGTAATAAAACAATAGTTGAAAAAAAAGTATATAAAAAAACTCTTGCAATATTTAGTAAAGGACTTAATTTAAATCCTGTAAATATAAGACTTGTGTCATGTGCCGACTTATTTGTTATTATAGTTAAAATATATGCCTTTATCCCGCCGTATTCAAAAACTAATGGAATAAACCAAGTTAAATAAGTTAGTATAAAAACCAAAAAAGACAATAGAGTATACTTAATATTTTTAATTTTATATATATTATATAAATATAATAATACAAAATATGCCAGTATATCCTGTCTAAATCCTGCTATAAATGCAAAACAAAAAGAAAATAATAAAATACAATATGTCTTAGATTCCACGCATATCCTGTACGTTAGATGCATTAACACTATCGATGCCAAAATCAAAAACATCCTGTTGCCGCCAGTTAAACTGCCTAACAGTAAAACATTATTTAATATAAAAAAAACTGTAATAAAAAAGCAATTTATTAAATTTAATTTAAATAATTCCAAGAGATTAAAGAAGGATATTGCTATTAAGATTATTAGAATTATATTTATTATATGCTGTGTCATAACAGGATTATTAATAAAAGAATTAATAACTCTGCCAAGATAAATATAACTTAAATAGCCTGGAGATTGAATACTGTAAGAGCCATCAAAATAATTATATGTAAAATTATCAGAGTATCGACCTGCATCGTTATTAAAATCAATATTTGATAGTAAAAAAGGAATTCTAAAAATCAATGCAATAAATAATAAGATTGCAATTAAAAATATTTTATTACTTATAATTTTGTTAATCTTTTCAAGCATGACTTCATATATATAATTATTTTAAAATTGTAAATTAAAATTTAAAATAATTACTATATTATTGCAATTATTTCATTAATATTATATATAAAAATTGAAACTTCTTCAATATTTTCAGATTTTATTTCGGGAGTAAATATAAGTGAAACATTATCTGGCATTAATTTTTGCATTAATATTAAGTAACTCAATTTTTGCTTTAATAGAAAAAAATGATTATAATGATATAGGATTGAATGAAAAAAACGGTATATATGATTTAAATCAATATCTTGGGGATTCGTTTTTTAAATTTTACACTGCAGTTGGAAATGCCAGAGAACAAGGAAGTTTTTATGATATAGGTTTTAGAATTAAAATGTTTGTAGCGTTGAAGGAATTACAGGGTTTTTTTTTCATTGGCGATTTTTTTATAAGCCGTTCAACATTAAAATTATCTGGTACGGGTGATATCGCATGGTGGAATAATTTTATACCTTATTTTGGAGAAACTCATTTTGGATATCAAAATAAATATTTTACAATAAAACTGGGATTTCAAAACTTAGTATCTTCTGATGCTATATATAATCATCTTTTGGTCGATGATTATTCCGGCTCATTATTTGCATTAAGAGCAACTTCTCTATTAAGCAGATTCGTAGATATGGATATTATTTACAGTATGATAAGACCTCACCAAAGTGCATGGTACAACGGCAACGATACAGTTGACTCTGATCTTCCAAGCTATGTACTAAATGAAACAGACCCGATAAAAAGACAGGAAAAACTCGATGATTTTAAAAGAGAATATGCCGTTTATTATGGTAAATCATTGTATATTCATAAATTAAATATTAGACCCCTCCCATGGATTAGATTTGGGGTTTATGAAGGTGTCTACTTTTTGGGAGAAAATTTAAATCCATGGTATGCAAATCCTTTTTTTATGTATATAGCCAGTCAAATGCTGGATAAAACTATAAACCAAAAAAATGGTTCGAGATATAATATTCATGCAGCGAATTTACTCGCAGGGATAGATTTTAATATCGGTTTTAACGGCTGGAGGATTTATGGAGAATTCTTGCTGGATGATTTTAATGGAGAGTATTTTAAGTTTCAAAACCCAAGTCATCCGGATAAATTCGGTTTTATATTAGGAGGAGAATTACGGGGTTATCTATTTACTAAATATATTTATTTTGACCCGCTCACCAAATTTATTTTAAGTAATTTTTATATTAATATAGAATATGGAATCGTCAGCAAATATACCTATTCGAGAGACTCAAATTTTAATTATGAATATGTCAGGCAAGAATATAAATTTAGATATGATACAGTCCCACCATCTGATAAAGATATAAACACCACCAATAGAGTCGGTAATTTTCTAGGATTTATGTATGGACCAAACTCTGATTGTTTGGATATAGCAATCGGCTGGAGAAGTGATCTATACAACGTAAATGAATACACAGCAGGATATCAAGGCGATATCTATTTTAATTCTTTTAAAACAAAAGTAATTCCAAAGCGATTATTTAAAATACAACTACATTTTAGAAATTATAGGCTTGGAGATGGCAGAGATGTTATTTTACCATATTATGGAAATCAAAGTGCGCAATATGATCTTGATACAAGTGAAGCAAAAAGCAAAATGGGCACTTCAAACGGGACAGAATTTTTAAAACAGGTTTTAGAAATAGGAGATATAGTTGATTTAAATGTCTATGCTGATATCGTAAGATTAAGCAGATTCATATTTGGGATTGAAAATAAATTTATTTTTACTTGGAGAACATTTTATCCGTTTACTCATGCCCAATATACGACTTTCAATTTTCGATGGGAATTCGGTGTAATAATCAACTGGTAAAATTTATTAAATTACTTTTTTGTTTTTTTAGCGATAAAACTTAATATTATTGATATTACTACAATCAAAATTATAAATAAAATAGTTATAATAATCTGCCAGATTAATGTAAAATTTGTTAAAATCAGAGTGAAAACAGAAACAATAGCACTTGCTATCAATACTCCAAAAAATATATATACTAATGATTTTATATAAGATAAATTTAAAAGATACGCAGCCAATGCGCCTGTCCATGCACCTGTCATAGGCAATGGTATTGCCACAAATATCATTAATCCTAACTCCTGGTATTGCTCTATATCCTTACTTTTAGCCAATGTCCTCTTAAAAAGCCAATCAAAAAACTTATCAAATATCTTTATTTTTCTTAAAAGTTTTTCAAAAAATTTAAATAAAAAGAGAATAAAAAAAATTGGTAGCATATTACCAATTATAGAGATTAATACAACAAGCACAGGATTTAAATGTAAAAACAAAATTCCAGTCGGTATCGCACCTCTTAATTCTATAATAGGAAGTATCGCAATTATTAAAACTACTATATATGGATTAATACCAATATTAATTAATTGACTTGAAAGTCTATCACCCAACCTCATACTATTTACTGAACAATATATATTGACAGATATAAAAAGCATAAGCAGTAAAGAAAAAAATCTTCTCATAAAAATATTCCTTACAAATTTAATCCAAATAGTGTATACTATATTTATTAAAATTATACAAATGTTTTCAAGGTGAATTAATGCCAGAAAAAATAAAAAAAATATTATATATAGAAGATGATGCAAATTGCAGAATTTTAATAAAAAAAATAATCGAACAACATGGTTATAAATTATTTGAAGCTGAAGATGGATTCTCAGGACTTGAACTTGCCAAAAATAATAATTTTGATCTCATACTCTTGGATATAAATATGATTGGCATGAATGGCTTTGAAATTGCCACCAAGATTAAATCTTTTGACAACTGTAAAAATATACCTTTAATTGCCATCACGGGCAACCTGCTTAATAATACTAAAGACATGTCAATAATATCCGGTTGCGATGGCTTTTTAACAAAACCTATTAATGCTGCCACAATAATGAATTCAATTGAAGAATATTTAAACGGCAAAAGAGATACTCTTGATCAAAATAAAATTCCTGAATTGATGAAAGAATACAGCATAAATCTGGTATCTCATCTTGAACAGGAAATTAAAGAATTAAAAAGAGCCAATGCAGATTTAAAAGAAATTGATAAATTGAAATCTGATTTTATATCTTTAGCATCACATGAACTAAGGACTCCACTGGTAACAATAATAGGGTATATAAGTCTTTTATTATCTAAAAGACTTGGCAGTCTTTCCCCTGAGCATGAAAAATTATTAAATATAGTTGAAAGAAATGCAAGAAGGTTAGAAAAAATAATAAAAGATATGTTTACAATCTCTCTTATTGAAAATAAAATACCTTTTATGGAATTACGTAATATTAATCCAGTAAATATAATAGAAACAGTTTTGGAAGATTTGGATTTGGCAATTAAAGAAAGAAAATTAAATACAAATTTTAAAATTGATGGCAATATACCCACAATTGAGTGTGATGAAGAAAGAATAATGCAGGTCGTAAGTAATATAATAAGAAATGCAATTAAATTTACTGAAAATAATGGAAATATAGATATTACGATCCGCTATCCTTCTGTAAAAATTTCAGAGAGATACGGATTAGCACAAACTGATTATATAGAAATAATCGTAGAAGATACCGGCATCGGCATACCTCCTGATAAAATAAACAAGGTATTTGAAAAATTCATTGAACTTGCCGAAATTGAAAAACATCATACGTCAGACAAGGACTTTATGGGAGGAGGTATCGGACTGGGGCTTTCGATTTGTTTGGGAATTGTACAGAGACATAACGGCTACATCTGGGCTGAAAACAGGGAAACAAAAGGAACCAGATTGATTATTATTTTACCGTTAAAAGTTTCTGATAAATTTGCCTTTATAGATCAATAATTTTTATTGGCACTTATTATTTTTTCAATCTCGATTACAGTTTTTCTAGCCAATTGTTTTTTATCCATATAATCAAATTCATTAATTTTATCATTCCATTTGTTTAATAGAAAAATTTTGGCAGATTCCGACCCGATTGCAGATTTATCACCCTTAACATTATTAGCGATTAAAAATGTCAAATTTTTTTCTTTTAACTTCTTCCTTGCACTTTCTAAAAGATCATCGGTCTCAGCAGCAAAACCTATATAAATAGCATTATCGCGTTTTTTAAGACTTTTTAAAATATCTTGAGTTCTTTTTAATTTAAGAATAATTTCTTCTTCATTTTTCTTAATTTTAGTATCACTAAAATCAACCGTATAATCGGCAACAGCGGCAGACATTAAATATACATCAAAATCATTCTCAAATTTTATAACTTCGTCTTTCATATTAGACGCAGAGCGTATATTTATTATTTTTATATGTTTATATTTATTTTTGAAATCATCCAGTAATCTTTCATCAACATTTCCTGATATGATTGTAACAAAAGCACCGCACTTATCAAAAGCTTCTGCAAAACTAAACCCCATCCGACCACTTGACCTGTTTGATATATATCTGACAGGATCGATATCTTCAATAGTCCCACCAAGAGTAATCAATACTTTTTTATCTTTAAAAAAATTATTCTCTACTTTTTTATTTTGAATGCTTTCAGAAATAAATTCAAATATTTTATCAACTTCAGGAAACCTTCCTATGCCTTCTGTCCCACATGCAAGATTACCAGTATCAGGTTGCATAATTAAAAAATCATTTTTCAATAATTTTTTAATATTTTCTTGTGTAATAGGATTTAGATACATGTTGCAATTCATTGCAGGGATTATGATTTTCGTTGCCTTCGTTGAAAGAATCAATGTTGATACCATATCATCAGCAATGCCATTTGCAATTTTTGCAATTATATTTGCTGTAGCCGGTGCAACAACAACAATATCTGCAAGCTCTGCAAGACTTATATGTGGTATAAAATCACTTGTATCAAACATTTTATATGTTACTTTATTTTTTGTTATAGTTTTCAATGTCAGAGGAGTAATAAATTTTAATGCATTCTTTGTTAGTACAGGAAAAACATTAGCATTATTTTTAACCAATAGAGAAGCAAGTGCTACTGCCTTATAAGCAGCTATACCTCCAGTAATACAAAGTACGACATTTTTATTATTCAAACACATCTTATTACCCTACTTAACCTTCCACGGGTTTTAAAAATAATACAGCTAAAGGAGGTAATGTTAAATTAATCGAATATTTCTGATTATCCCATTGAAGATCATCAGACCAGAAACCTCCTCCATTACCTACCCCACTCCCGCCAAACTCGTAAGCATCCGAATTTAATATTTCTTTCCAGTGGCATAACTTTGGCACTCCTACCCTGTAGTTATACCTTACAACAGGAGTAAAATTTGCAACTATAAGCATCACTGATTTTTTATCCTGACTAAATCTTAAATAACTTAAGACTGACCCCTCCCAGTCATTGCAGTTAACCCATTCAAAGCCTCTGTAATCAAAGTCTACTTCATATAATTCCGGATTATTATTATAAATTTTATTTAATTCTTTAAAATAATTCTTTAAAATTTGATGCCTCTCGTATTGAAGCAAATGCCAATCAAGACTTCTGTCTGCGCTCCATTCATTCCACTGACCAAACTCCGTCCCCATAAAGATTAATTTTTTACCTGGATGAGAATACATAAACCCCATTGCAAGTCTCACATTCGCAAATTTTTGCCAATCATCGCCGGGCATCTTATTTATTATAGATCTCTTGCCATGTACAACTTCGTCATGCGAAAAAACAAGTATATAGTTTTCTGTATAAGCATAAATCATAGAAAACGTCAAAGTACCATGATGATATTTCCTGTGGATAGGATCTTTTGAAATATATTTTAAAAAATCATTCATCCAGCCCATATTCCATTTAAATCCAAAACCGAGCCCGCCGAGGTAAGTAGGTCTTGATACACCAGTCCATGCTGTTGACTCTTCGGCAATCATCATAACATCGGGATGCTCTGCATAAACCTGTTCATTCAGTTTTTTCATAAATGAAATCGCCTCTAAATTTTCGTTACCTCCGTACTGATTTGGCACCCATTCACCTGGTTTACGTGAATAATCAAGATATAGCATAGATGCAACAGCATCAACCCTTAACCCATCAATATGATAATAATCAAGCCAAAATAATGCGCTGGCAATTAAAAAATTCCTTACTTCATTCCTGCCAAAATTAAATATTAAAGTAGCCCAGTCCTGATGATATCCCTTGCGAGGATCTTCATGTTCGTATAACGCAGTACCATCAAACCTGGCTAAGCCATGTGAATCTGTAGGAAAATGAGCAGGTACCCAATCCATCACTACCTTGATATTATTTTGATGGCATTTATCAACAAAATAACAAAAATCATCAGGATTACCGTATCTGGAAGTCGGTGCAAAATAACCTGTAACCTGATATCCCCAACTTCCATCAAAAGGATGCTCCTGTATAGGTAATAATTCTATAGCATTGTAACCCATATCTTTAACATATTCTACAAGCTCATCGGCTAATTCTCTATAATTTAAAAATTCATTATTATCTTTTCTCTTCCAACTGCCAAGATGGACTTCATAAATAGAAAGTGGATTTTTAAAATGATTTGTTTTCTTTCTTTTATCAAGATAATCAGCATCACCCCATTTGTATTTACCGATCATGCGAACAATACTGGCTGTTTTGGGCCTAACCTCTGCATAAAAAGCATAAGGATCAGTTTTCTCAAGTACCACATCATCCTGCGTTTTAATTTTATACTTATAATACTCTCCTTCAGTTAAATCCGGTATAAATAACTCCCAGATACCACTTGAGCCTCTATTTCTCATCGGATTACATCTTGCATCCCAGTGATTAAAATTTCCAACAACAGAGACACTTTTTGCATTTGGAGCCCAAACGGCAAATAAAACACCTTTAACTCCATCATTTTCTATGATATGACTCCCCAATTTTTCATAACTTTTAAAATGATTTCCTTCTGATAACAGATGAAGATCAAAATCCGTTAAAATAGGTCCAAATTTGTAAGGATCATTCAAAAACCATGAATGTCCAGCTTTATTTGTAATCTTAAATTTGTATTTTGATTTTTCAATTTTTTTATCAATAACAACTTCATATAACCCATCGTTATGTATAATGTTCATTTTAAATGATTCTTCATCATAGATTACAGATACTTCTTTAGCATTGTTAAAAAATCCTCTTATTATTGTTTTATTACCTTCGGTATGATAACCCAATACTTCAAAAGGATCCCAGTGATATGTATAAACTATCCTATTAATCTGTTCATTCGATAAATTTGATTTCATGATTATTTTATATAATTTTTTCCAAAAAAGTGCAATTTATTTATTTTTATACAAATTTCTTGAATTATTATTTATATTAATTATAATATATATCTATTAAGACCGCTATCCATAGAGCTAACATTGCTTTTTAAAAATGAGTCTATTTAAATGCTCGACGGACAAGAGTACTTAGCATAAATTGCCAATATTAAAATAATGGGAGTACCTTTTTTATGAAAAATTTTAGTTACAAAATAATATTTTTAACTTTTAGTATACTATTATTGATATTTTCATGTACTAAAAAGAAAAATAACAATGAGAGTAAAGATACTGCTAGTGAAGAATATGAAGAAACTATTAATAATGTAACTCAATATGTAGCCGAATGGTCAATCTTAGCATATAAAAATGAAAGTGACATTGGTAAAAAAAGCAACGAAGTAAAAGACAAAATATTATTAAATTTCGGTGCTCCTGTTACTGTTGTTTCTGAAAAAAAAATCAATGATAAAGTTTACTTTAAAGTCCAACTACCTGATGATACTACTTATTGGGCTTTAAAGGACAGTTTTGCCGAAAGATTTATAATAATTAATAAAACCGATGTGCTGTGTTATACACAGCCTGATATCGGCTATCCAACACAAATAAAATTACAACCAGGCGATTTTGGAATTTATAATAAAGAAAAAAACGGTTTTATAAATGTTGATTTTTATGCATACAGACCATATAAACCTGATGGAGAAAAATCCTGGGTTGGTAATAAATGGATTAAAGAAGGTTATACCGACAATATTAATGCGGCAAAAGAAGCTTACTATTTATATATAGCATACTCTAATATGCAAAAAAATAAAATTGATGAAGCAAAAAAAAATCTTGATAAAGCATTGGAATTCAGCGAAACAAACGGGGATACGGATATTACTCCTGTGATCAGAGAATTAAAAACTAAATTAGATAATTTAAATTAATTTTTATAAAAAGGCGGGTTTTTATGTCAGATACAAATCAGCCAAAAGAAAGAATAGGCGGTTTTTTAATAAGAATCGGCGCTATTACTGAAGCCCAAAGAGATGAAATACTTAATATCCAAAAAAGCAATCCAGGAAAAATGTTTGGTGAAATTGCAGTAGAGCTTGGATTTATCAATAAAGACTCGATTAATCAATATCTAAAAAGCATAAAATAAAAAACCTTATTTAATAATATATACTTTAGTCTTTTTTTAATTTCCATTGATTTCTTATCTCTAAATATCTTTTGCTTATTATTGATATTTCTGTAATTTATTATTGACATTTTATTTTTTTTATATTACACTTGTGCTAGTTTATTGTGAAATTTGGAACATAAATGAACGCCAGCAAAAAACATATTATAAGGCTATTGCGATATAAGGATTCATTAAAGCAACTAAAATCATTGGGATTTATAAAAGTATTTTCTGATAATATAGCCGATTCAGTTGGAGTTACACCGTCTCAGGTAAGAAAGGATTTCTCTATATTTGGCATTCCTGGCAATAAAAGAGGTGGATATTTAATCGAAAATCTTTTAGACGATTTTAATAAAATCCTGGGTAAAAGTGAAATCCACAATGTTATAGTTGTCGGTATAGGCAATCTTGGCTCCGCTTTAATAAAATATAAGCACTTTGAAAAAGAAAATATAAGAATAATAGCAGGATTTGACAATAATACTTATAAGATTGAAGAAAATTCCCAGATACCAATATTGCATATTGATAAAATGAAAGATTTTATTATCAGCAATAATGTTGATATTGGTATTATTACAGTACCGGAAAATGCTGCACAGAGTGTCCTGGATATAATGATAAAAGCAGGAATTAAAGGCATTCTTAATTTTACACCGGTTCAATTAAAAGTAAAAGATGATGTTATTATACATAATATTCATCTTCAAACAGAGCTCGAATGTTTGATATATTTTGTAAATATATCAAATAGGAATAATAAATAATATTAATTTTTTTAGGAGAATAAAAATATGGATGATGCTTATTTGGAAAGCATAGAAAATGCTATTTTTAAAGGCGTTGAAGATGTAACATTTTCTCAACATCTTCAAGAGCATATTGATAAATGGAAAGATAAAAAAGGTAATCTTATAATGATTCTACACAAAGTACAGGAAGAACATGGTTATATTCCTATGGATGTTGCAGTAAAAATTGCAAAGGAATTAAACATACATCTTGCAAAAATTTATGGAGTTATAACATTCTATCATTTTTTTAAAACAAAAAAACCAGGCAAGCATAAAATTTCTGTATGTATGGGTACGGCATGCTATTTAAAGGGAGCCGAAGCAATCTGTCATGAATTGGAAGATCTTTTAGATATAAAGGTCGGGGAAACAACAAAGGACAATCTTTTTTCATGGGAAACCGTAAGATGTATCGGATGTTGCGGACTGGCGCCTGTTATGACAATAGATCAAGATGTTTACGGTAATCTTAAAAAAGAGGATTTGCCTGATATTTTAGCTAAATATACTAAAAAACAGACAGCTGGAGGTACTCAATGAGTAAAAAATTCAAATCAATAAATGATTTCAAAAATTATAAACCTGTAAAAAATGATTATCCAGTTAAAATATTAGTCGGAATGGGATCATGCGGTATTGCAGCTGGAGCAGATAAAGTATTTACCTTATTGGAAAATGAAATTAAGGAAAACAATCTTACCAATATAAAACTCCAGAGAGTCGGATGCCTCGGTCAGTGTTATTCAGAACCAAATGTTGAAGTTATAATGGAAGGTCTGCCAGATGTACTGTATGGAAAAGTTGATGAAAAATTCGCATTAAGAATTTTACAGGAACATATCGGTGACAAAAAAATCATAAATCATAATATCTATGACAAACCATATATCGATGTATATCAATTATAATAAAACAGGAGAATAAAATTGAATAACTATATATTTATTAACAATAATGATAAAGATATTTATAATACTCTTGTAAATGAGTTAAGAAACAAAAATATCAAAGAAAATTATCATGTACGACAAATAGACACATTCGGATTAAATACTTTTTCTTCAAATATTTACATATATCCTGACAATGTAAGATATGTGAATATTAAAAAAGAAGATATACCCGAATTGATAAATTCTCATTTTATAGAAAAAAAAATCCTTGATAAATTCCTCTATAAAAAAGAAAAAAAATCCTACATGAATATCGGTGAATTGGACTTTTATCATAAACAGTTAAGGATTGTTTTAAGAAACAGCGGTATCGTTGATCCAGAAAATATTGAAAGTTATTTTGAAAGAAATGGCTACAAGGCTCTTGCAAAAGCACTCGAATCAATGTCGCCTGACGATGTATTAAACGAAGTAAAAAAATCAGGACTTCGCGGTAGAGGCGGTGCTGGATTTCCTACATGGATGAAATGGAATTTTACAAAGCAGATTGATAGTAAACCAAAATACGTAATATGTAACGCCGATGAAGGCGATCCTGGTGCATACATGGACAGAAGTGTGCTGGAAAGCGATCCACATTCTATAATAGAAGGCATGCTTATAGCTGGTTACACGGCTGGATGTAATCAGGGATATATATACATCCGTGCAGAATACCCTCTCGCAATAAAAAGACTTGAAAAAGCCATCGAAGATGCAAAGGAATACGGTTTACTTGGAGATAATATTCTTGGCACTGATTTCTCTTTTGACCTTGAATTACGATTAGGTGCTGGAGCATTTGTCTGCGGCGAAGAAACAGCATTAATAGCTTCTGCTGAAGGCAAACGAGGTATGCCAAAGCCAAGACCACCATTTCCTGCAACAAAAGGTTTATGGAAAAGACCAACAGTTATCAATAACGTTGAAACATTCGCCAATATTCCATTTATAATTTATAAAGGCGGAGACTGGTATAGTAAGATCGGTATAGATAAATCTACTGGCACAAAGGTTTTTGCATTAACCGGGAAAATCAAAAAATCAGGTCTAGTAGAAGTGCCAATGGGTGTTACTTTAAAAGAAATAATATTTGATGCTGGCTCAGGTATTTTAAATGATAAAGAAATAAAAGCAGTGCAGACTGGCGGACCTTCAGGAGGTGTTATACCAGTAAAGCATCTTGATACTCCAATAAGTTATGAGAGCCTTGGGGCTTTAGGATCAATTATGGGATCAGGCGGTATGATCGTTATAGATCAAACAGATTGTATGATAGATGTGTCAAAATTCTACCTACAATTCACTGTTGATGAGTCATGCGGTAAATGTTCTCCATGTCGCATTGGCGGCAAGCAGATGCTTGAAATATTAGCCAATATCACCGAAGGCAAAGGTGATCAATATACTATTGAAAAACTCAAAAGAATTAGCTCTGCAATGCAAAAAGCTTCATTATGTGGACTGGGACAATCCGCACCAAATCCTATAATTTCAACTTTAAGATATTTTGAGGATGAATATAAAGATCATATTGAGAATAAAAAATGTAAAGCTGGAAAATGTAAATCTCTCGTTGTTTATTCTATTGATAAAGAAGAATGCATAGGTTGTCATTTATGCGCAATAAGATGTCCAGTCAACTGTATAACAGGCAATAAAAAAGAACCTCATGTTATAGATAATACAAAATGTATCAAATGCGGCATGTGCTATGAAGCTTGTAAATTTAATGCTGTGTTGATTTCTTAAAAATTTAAGGAGATATAATAATATGAATGATAATACAAAAACAATAAATATAAAAATAAATAATATCCCAATAGCCATACCTGAAGGTACTTCCATAATTAACGCAGCAAAAAAATGTCAGGTTAAAATACCTTCATTATGTTATCATCCTGATTTAAAACCTACTGCTGCATGCGGTCTTTGTATCGTAAAAATCAAAGGTATGAATAAATATGTCAGAGCTTGTGCTACTGAAGTTACAGAAGGCATGGAAATAATAACTCATGACAAAGATCTATATGAAACCAGAAAAACTGTCATAGAATTAATTTTATCAAACCATCCTGATGATTGTCTACAATGTCAGAGGAATAATAATTGCGAGCTGCAAAGACTTGCGGCTGAATTTGGAGTCAGAGAATCAAGTTTTGATAAAATACTAAAAAACACACCTAAGGATGAATCTACAACATCATTGATCATCGACCCTCAAAAATGTATCAAATGTGGTAGATGCGTTGAAGTTTGTCAAAAAGTCCAGAATGTCTGGGCAATAGAGTTTATAGGCAGAGGCTATAATATGAATATTGCTCCTGCCGGTAATTTAAAACTTGATCACAGTCCTTGTGTATCATGCGGTCAATGCAGTGCACACTGCCCTGTCGGCGCTATTGTTGAAAGAGATGAAGTTGAAAAAGTCCATGAAGCATTACTTAACAATGATATAGTGCCAGTAGTTCAAATAGCTCCAGCAGTAAGAGTTTCATTTGCAGAAGGCTTTAACCAGGAATCAGGTTTAATTACAACAAAAAAAATATATACATTATTAAGAAGACTTGGATTTGAGGCAGTATTCGATACAAATTTCGGCGCTGACTTAACCATTATGGAAGAAGCAACGGAATTTGTTGACAGATTTACTAATAAACCAGAATCACTGCCATTAATAACTTCTTGTTGCCCAGCATGGGTATCATATCTGGAAAAATATTTCCCTGATATGATAGATCACTTTTCTACCGCAAAATCACCTCATGAAATGATGGGTGTACTATCAAAAACATATTATGCTGAAAAAATGAAAATAGATCCTTCAAAAATTTTTATGGTTTCCATTATGCCATGTACCGCAAAAAAATATGAAATATCACGAAGCGATGAAATGTTCGCAAGCGGCTATCAGGATATTGATGTAGTATTGACAACAAGAGAGCTTGTCAGAATGACCAAATCATCAGGTATAGATTTTGTTAATCTAAAAGATGGAGAAGCTGACTTAATCTTAGGAGATTATACAGGTGCAGGTACAATATTTGGAGCAACCGGCGGCGTTATGGAAGCAGCTTTAAGAACGGCTTATAATATTATAACAAAAGAAAATCTAAAGAATGTTGAGTTAAAGGATGTAAGAGGTCTCGAAGGAATTAAAGAAGCAGAAATAGACATCAAAGGTACAAAGATAAGAGTAGCTGTTGCACATGGCTTAAAAAATGTAAAAACCGTTATGGAAAAAATTCAGGATGCAAAAGAAAATGGTAAAGAAATGCCATGGCATTTTATTGAAGTTATGGCTTGCCGTGGAGGCTGTATAGGCGGAGGCGGTCAACCATATGGAGTAACCGACGAAATCAGATTAAAGCGAACTAATGGCATCTATAAAGATGATGTTCAACAAAAATTAAGATGCTCTCACGATAATCCTTATGTACAACAATTATATAAAGAATTCCTTGAAAAACCAAACAGTAAAAAGGCTCATCAATTGCTTCATACTCATTATAAACCACGTCCTTTATATATAAAATAATAAAATAATCGAGGCTGTCTCAAAAGTTTTTGGGACAGCCTATTTTTTTTCTTTACATAATAAATTC
>CAZHHK010000043.1:0-23512 GCA_964531405.1 uncultured Spirochaetales bacterium
AATTTGTTTTAGATTATGTCATCAAAAAAGATAATTTTGGGACGCACTCTAAATCTAAATTAACTAAATTCAATATTATTATTAATTTCTTTCCATCTTGAAACATCCAATACCACAATATTGTTGCTATAAAATTTGCCATTTTTATATTCTGCATCAAAAAATTTGTCAAATTTATTACTATAGACTATTACTTTTTGTCCTTCAAGAGGTTTTTTAATTTGTATTTCATAAAAATGCTTTTCAATATCGAACATTAAGTTATCCTATTACTTTTTTTATTATTAATAATATTAATATTTAATTTTGTCTACAAAAAATTAAAAATTTTTACTATAACAACGATGTTCATTTTATTTTTTTAATATTGATTTAATCCAAATAAAATTATAAAATCAACAATTAAATTGACTAATCTGTTTGTAATTAGTGGTACTTTAATCTGTGAAATCAGCGGTATAATAATGAGGCAATAAATTATGAAAGAAATCAGAAAATTTTGCGAAAAATTAGGCTCAAAAGATCCTGTACCCGGAGGCGGGGCTGCAGCTGGTATTACCTTGAGTCTTGGGGTAAGCTGCGTAGAAAAAGCAGTAAGATTTAGTGAGGGGAACTACCCCGACGATTTAATCGATAATCTTCTGGAAATAAAAAATAATGGATTTATTTTAATGCAAAAAGATCAGGATGCCTTCCTTGCATGGCAGAAAGCAAGAAGATTACCTAAAAATGCCAAATCACGAGCAGAAAAAATCGCAAAGTATTCTCTGGAATCAATTATTGTTCCCTATGATATATGTAACAATTGTATCAGACTGATTGAGTTAATCCAGATTTTCCAACCGTATTGCAGTAAATGGCTTGCAAGCGATGCTGCCATAGGCGTATCTTTTACAAAGGCAAGCTTTGATGCAGGTCTTTTCAATATAATGATAAATAAGCCTTTTATTAAAGATGAAAGAGTTAAAGAACAGATAGATAAATTCATCAATGAAAAAGTCGCTTACTTCAATAATTTTTATGAACAATTACTTGCGAAATTTATAGTTATGCTGAAAAAATAATATGGTAAAAGTCATTGCTCACCGGGGGTATTCTGCAAAATTCCCGGAAAATTCTATAAAAGCATTTAAAAAAGCATTCTATTATGGTGCAGATGGAGTCGAATGTGATCTACAAAAGACTAAGGATGGCAAATTTGTAATAATCCATAATGATTATATTTTTATTAAAAATAAAAAAGTTAAAGTTAATTCTTTAAATTATAAACAATTATCGGGAATTATTCCGACCTTAGAGCAATTATTGTCTATAATTCCCAAAGACAAATTATTAAATCTAGAACTCAAAGCGGACACAATAACGATTGAGGATTGTCCTCTTATATTCGAAATAATAAAAAATTTTGATAAAAACAACCTATTAATTTCATCTTTTTCTTATAAACTTCTCTTTTATTTTAAAAATCACGATATTAAGGTTGGACTTCTCTTCGGTGAAGAAAAATTAAAGCTCGGGTTCATAAAAACTTTGCTTATCATGTTTAAACTTAATCCACAATATTACAATCTACCTTATGAATCATTTAAAATCATTCCTAAACCTTTAATGATACTATTTTTAATCTTTATAAAATTACTAGGTAAAAAAATAGCTTTCTGGGTTATTAATAACGAAAAAAATCTTAAAAAAATCATTAAATTTTCTGATATTATAATAACAGACGAGGTGGAATATATTAAAAATTGTATTTTCAAAATAAAAAAAAAAATATAAAATGATCGAGATTTGGGGTCAGAGCTTTAAAAATAAATAATTAGATACAGGAATATAAATGCAAAAAAGATATATTATTGAAGGCGGATATCCGTTAAAGGGGAAAATCAGGGCAAACGGTAATAAAAATGCAGCATTGCCGATAATCGCTGCTTCGTTATTAACCGACGAAGAGGTTATTATAAGAAATATCCCTAATATAGAAGACATCAAAATAATGCTTGATATTGTAAAACAACTGGGTATTGAGGTAAAGGCAAAAGGCAATAATGCATATTCTATTAAAGGTAATATCACAAATACTATAATAGATCCCGAGCTTGGCAGAAAAATCAGGACATCCATACTGTTTGCAGGACCCTTGCTTGCAAGATGCGGGGAGGTACAGCTTCCTCCTCCGGGTGGTGATGTTATAGGCAGACGAAGACTTGATACTCATTTTCTTGCATTATCTGAGCTTGGCAGCAGGATTGAAGTTGATGCTAACTTTATATTAAAAACTAATAAACTCGTCGGCAAAGAAATATTTCTCGATGAAGCTTCGGTTACAGGTACAGAAAATGCCCTTATGGCTGCCGTTTTAGCAGAAGGGCAGACAGTAATTTTAAATGCGGCAAGTGAGCCTCATGTACAAGATTTGTGCAGATTTTTAAATTCCATGGGAGCAAAAATTGATGGCATAGGCTCAAATATTCTAAAAATCGATGGAGTCAAAAAACTACATGGCACCGATTTTACAATTGGTACAGATTTTATGGAAGTCGGATCTTTGATAGGTCTTGCCGCAGTGACACGCGGCGAGATTGAGATAAACGATGCTCAGCCTGAAAATATGAGAATGTCAAGGCTCGTCTTCGGCAAACTTGGCATTAGATGGGAGACAGATGGCAAAAGCATTTTTGTACCATCCCATCAAGAATTAAAAGTGATCCATGATATTGGTGGAATGATACCAAAAATTGATGATTCACCATGGCCCGGATTCCCGCCTGATCTAATCAGCATAATTATAGTTACTGCTACTCAGGTTGATGGATCAGTGCTGGTTTTTGAAAAAATGTATGAATCACGAATGTTCTTTGTAGACAAACTTGTGAGCATGGGAGCTAAAATAGTACTTTGTGATCCTCACAGGGCAGTTATAAATGGTCCTTCCAGATTAAAAGGAACAGAGCTTTCAAGTCCTGACATAAGAGCTGGTATGGCTCTTGTACTCGCGGCATTGTGCGCTGAGGGAAAAAGCATTATACAAAACGTGATTCAGATAGAGAGGGGATATGAAAATTTGGTGGAGAGACTAAAAAAAATAGGTGCAAAAATTGAAGAGAATCAATGCTAGCTTTATCCTTTTAATAATTATTTATTCTCTTTCCAGCTGTTTTTTATTTGTGGACAAGGATAAAATTCTAAAAAAATACAAAATGCCAGAGACTGATCCAATGGCTATAAATTATTCTTCTGATGAAAAATATAATAAGCTTTATAAAAATAATTATATTAATATAACAAACGGTTTGCCTTTTTATATAATACGACTCGAAGCACCTTTTTATTTAACTAAACCTGATGGGATAAGTCTTCCCAATGAATACACTATACTTAAATACGGCGATATTGTTTTTCCGGTAAATGACGCAAGACAGGACAAATTTTATTTTTTTGTTAAGACCGTTGATAATAGATACGGATGGATATTTTCGGGATGCGGCATCTCTCTCAACCTGAATAATGATCCTAATCTGTATTTTTTTGGTGAAGAATACTATTTAAAATTTTATAAGGAAGCAAATGGAAATATAGACAAGTCAAACAAGGTAATTCTTTCAAAAAATATCGTCCCAATGCTTTTGGGCAATTTTACAACAGACGGCTGGTTTTATCCCGAGGATTATGAACTTGCCAGACAGATATCGGAATATACAACGACAATAATTGAAAATAAGGATACAAGATTTTTTGCAGCAAGCATAGTGCACAATTGGAATTACAGCGAATACATGATTGCTTACAATCTTCTTGCAGATTGTTATGTTAAACTTAAAATGTTTGACAAGGCTAAGGAAATACATGAGTATCTGGTTAAAAAATATTTCTGGCAAAGCTATGACAACTGCCCTCTAATAGGAGGATTAAATTCCATAGTAAAACTTGAGATGATTTATCTTGAAGAGCTAAAAAGGGAAAAAATAGGCTCTGAAAAATACAAAGCTATTAAAGAAGAAATAATCAAAAATATTCTTATAGTTGGTGATAAATATAATGATATGCCTGCACTGGATAAGCGATGGCCCAATCTTACTTTTGCAGAATGGCTTTTGGATTTATTAAGGCGAGGCGTATCAAGAAGTGAATTTTATTCTTTTACAAATGAAATCAAATTGCGTACCTCATCTGAAGGATTTGCCGATATGGTCGATGTTTATATTGCGGTTGAAAAGTACAGAGAAGGCAAAAAAGAAGAAGCTTTAGAGTTTTTACGTAATTACAAACCCAAAAACGAATACCAATCGAGTGTTAAAATAAATGAATGGCTAAGCACAAATAAAATTATACCCGACTCGGTAATCTTTCAGTACAAATAATTTTTAGTGATTACATTCTCTTCTTATGAGTTTGTGCACTTAAAATTCTTTTACCTAAAAATTTTTTATATGCTAGTCAAACTCAAAGCTAAAGGAGATAAGTATAATTTCCAGCTTTATTTATTTAATATTGCTAAAATAGCATCATATGCCGGTTTGGGATTAAAATCCCTATCAAATATATGTGCATTGCTATATCCATTAAAAAAATAAGGAATCCATGAATATTTATCAGTAAAATTCCATGTTATATAAGCGGTTACATTTTTATTTTCCAAAGCAATTTTTAGCAATTCACCATAAATATCAGCCTGATGTTTCAATTTTCTTTGCAGCACATCCTGTCCACTTTTTGTTGACAGATTTAAATCCGAAGTTTTAATCCTCACATCAATCTCTGTAAAATGCACCTCAAGGCCCAATTGAGAATATCGTTTAACATTTTGTCTAATTTTGTTAAAATCCGGTGGATTACCCTCATCAAGATGCAACTGGAAACCAACACCATTTATCGGAATATTTTCTTTTAATAAATCAATAACAAAATTATAAAATTTTTCCGATTTAGATTTTCCCATCTCTTCCATTGAATAATCATTTAAAAACAATTTACATTCGGGATCAACCTGATGAGCTTTGACAAATGCATATTTAATCAACGAAGAATCATTTATATTTTTTGCCCAGATTGAATAATTTGCTGTATCAGATTCTATCCTGTTTCTCAATCCCGAACCATCATCTTTCACAACCTCATTAAAAACATCCCATGCAAATATTTTTCCTTTATATCTGCCCATAACATTTTCAATATGATTATCAATATAACTTTTTAAATCATCATATTTTTTATTAAGAATCCATTTTGGATTTTGCATATGCCAAAAAAGCGTATGCCCTCTAAATTTTAAATTGTTTTTCAATGCATATTCCATCAATATATCAGATTGACTGAAATCAAATTCATTTTCCTCAGGAGAAACGACTTCCCATTTCAATGCATTCTCAGGGACTATCATATTGAAATTACCGGCAAGAGTTTTTGAATAATTTTTATCAAAAATATATCTAACTCCTGTTGCAGTACCAAAAACGAGCTTCTTTTGATCTGCATATTTTCTCAATAATTCTTCATTGCTATTGATAGCAATCTTATCTGTTAAACTTTCGGAAACCTTTTTCCATTTTAAGTCATCGATTATAATATACGTATTAGTCGAATTACCTTTAGTATTTCTCTGACCTTTAACCTGCAAAATCTGGCAATTTTTGATAATATCCCTTGCCTCGGCATCGCTAAGACTTCCCTTATATTCCCATAACTTATAGTCATAAACTATTTTCATGTTTATTTCTATTGTAGTCCATGATCCTTGTTTAACCAAATACCCACCAGAGACAACAAATTTACCGTCTTTAATCATGCTGAAGCAAACATAATCTATTGGAGATCCGACAGGGACAAAAACTTCGACAGCAAGAAGTTTATCAGACATATCAACACTTTCCATGCCGATATATTTTTTTAAAAAGAAATCAGCATTTAACATTGAATATTGCGATCCGCCGATTTCACCGGTAATCTGTACAGCCATGTTTCCGGTTTTTACATTTTTATCATTGATATTAAGATTATAATTTGATGATATGCCTATTTTTTTAAAATCGATCAGGCTATTAATACCTTCAAATGAATCGTAATGATCAAAATCATCTGTCAAAGAATCGCCATTATTGAATAAGAAAACTAAAATTAAAAATAATACAAAAAAAACAAATTTTTGTTTCATAATTTATCACCTTATATATAATAATAAATTATTTTATGGGAAAATTCTATTATTAAATTAAAATTTTTATAAATCAGAATATATATCGATTTGATAAGAAAATAAAATTTTAAAAAACTTTCTACACATTTAATATTCTTAATAAGTATCCCTGTAAAAATTAACTGGCAGTCTAATAGAATTAAAATCCCCCACTGGGATATTTTTTTATAAAACTATCCCAGTGGGGTCTTAGTCTGCGAAAACCATCCGCCTAAATTAATTCCTTTTTTATATCATAACTATTTATTATCTTTAATGACCTTTCCCTTAAATCCCATTTGCTCTTTTGTTGTAAGGCAAATAATAAGATAACCATCCTTTACTACTATATTGCTATAAGAAAAATCAACAAGATTACCTTCAAATGACCAATCGCCCTTACCCCATCTCTTGCTGTCAAAGCTATCAAAATCATCCGTCCATTTAAGTGTGAAATCTGATTTGTTATCCCCTTTTCCCGGAGTGTATTCATAGTATTTAATCCAATTGACAAATTGATATAGAGGAAGAACTTTTTTATCAAATTTACCGACCCAATCTTCCCAGACTGCAATCCATAAATTCATTCGATATGTCTGAGGCATATCACGAAGATCAACAACCTGCTGGCTTTTATCGGCTGTATCTTTTCTGATTAACTTATTATCAACATACCATGCTATATAGTCAGGAGTCCACTCAATAGTATAAGTATGATACTCTGTATCGAGATTTTCTATTTTATCGACTTTCTCACTGGTTATGCGCTTATCAGCAAATCCGGTGATTATATTAGTTTGAAAAGAGTTTTTCTCTTTACCGATAGACTCAATATCTATCTCTCTCCAAGGATTAGGAGCTCCTTTCCATGAAATATTGTCATAAAGGAAAAAACTTGAAACAACTCCTTTTTCAGAGACAAGCTTGGCTCTTACTTCAAATTTACCAAATAATACAGCATCATTTGAATACAACTCTCCACCTTTATAATCCTTGCCGCTATATTGTCCATAAAAACTAGCAATAAATGAAAACAAAAAAATAGCAGATAATATAAATTTATTCTTCATACACACTCTCCATAAAATAATTAAATTATAATTAAGTATAATAAAGATTATTTTATTGTCAATGAGTAGAGCTTGTGAAAACGGTTACACAAAAAAACAAGGGAATAATTATAAATTATTTCCCTTAACTGATCCTCGTATGATTATATTTGTTTTGATTAATTTTTCTTTTGGTTTTTTTTCTCCAGCAATATGATCCGTAATTTTTTTTACAGCAGATTTTGAAAGCTGTAAATAATTTTGTCGTACCGTCGTTATTCCCGGATAATAATACTGTGAAATATCTATATCATCAAAACCTGTAATACTAATATCATCAGGACATTTTAACCCACTCTTAATAATTTGATTTATCGCTCCAATAGCCAGAATGTCATTAGTACACATCACTACTGTTGGAAAAACTTTTTTACTAATTATCTCTTTCATACTGTTTTCGCCGCTTTCAATTGTATATTCCCCGGATATTATCCAATCATCATTTACAGCAATATTATTTTTATATAAAGCTTCCCTGAATATTTTTATTTTGTTTTCAGTAGGCCATAATCCTCTTTGTCCGGTAATTAATCCTATCAATCTATGATTTAATGAAATAACATAATCAATCAATTCCTTGAAACCATTATTTTCATCCGATTTAACATTATAACAGTTTTCTATTTTTATATTGCTATTTATAAGAACAAGGGGAAAGCGTTTTGAATAATCCACAATTTCATCAATTAATTTTTTATTCAAATTAATTTCATTTATTCTCCCGCCAAGTAATATCATTCCATCAACCTGTCTTTTTTCAAACATATTCATCAATTTTGATTCTGTTTTATAATCATTATTTGTAATACCTATGAATAAAGTATATCCGACTTTAGAACAATAAATATCGATTTCATTACATAAATTTACAAAAAAAGGATTCGTTAATGACTGAACAAGAATTGCAATAGTTTTTGTTTTTTTATCATGAAGAGCTCTTGCAATCAGATTGGGCTCATATTTTAAATCTTTTATTATTTTTTTTATTTTTACCTTTGTTTCCTTATTTACATTAGATTTTCCAGTCAACACTCTGGATACCGTAGCAACAGAAACACCGGCTTTTCTTGCGATATCATAAATGGTAATACTATCTTTTTGAAAACTCATAACTTTAATATTATATTTTAAAAAGTGTTTTATTCAAAAGTATAATCTAGTAATTTTATATAACAACTGCTATTTACTATTCTGCCGAGCACTCCAATGTAAATATAAGCCAATTTTAAAAATAAAGCATTGTTTGCTAGGCTGATATAAATAATAATATTTTTAGTTATCGTATTTGTCAAGGATTGTATAAATAATCCTATTATTATTTAATTATTTTAATGGTAAAATCCTATTAAAATAAAAAGGGTGAAAAATACAAATTATGCATAATTCACCCAGATTATTTAAAAACATAAAAATATTTATTTCTGTAGGTATTCCAATAAAATATTGAGCATTCTCCTTAATGGCTCAGCTGCACCCCAGAGTAACTGATCGCCAGCTGTGAAGGCTGTAAGGAACGTCGGCCCCATCTGCATTTTCCTTATCCTGCCGATCGGTACTGTCAGAGTACCAGAAATTGCCGCAGGAGTCAAATCCTTTAAAGTATTTTCCTTAACATTAGGCACGACCTTTACCCATTCATTAGAATTAGCGATCATATCTGTAATGTCATTCAACGGAATATCTTTGTTTAACTTGATGGTTAATGCCTGACTATGGCATCTCATAGCACCAATTCTCACACAAAGTCCGTCAACAGGAATAGCAGGGTTCAAGTCTAAAATCTTGTTTGTTTCCGCGTAACCTTTCCATTCTTCCCTTGTCTGACCGTTTTCCATAGGGCTGTCGATCCATGGGATCAAACTTCCAGCCAGTGGAGCACCAAAATTATCAATCGGGTATTCCTTGCTATGCAGGGTTTCTGTAACCTTCCTGTCTATATCCAGAATCTGCGAAGCAGGATCTGCAAGAAGATCTTTTACAGAATTATTTAAAACTCCCATTTGCAATAAGAGCTCTCTCATGTTCTTTGCACCTGCCCCCGAAGCAGCCTGGTATGTCATTGACGAAAGCCATTCTATGCAGCCAGCCTGAAATAATCCATTAATCGCCATGAGCATCAAACTTACAGTACAATTACCCCCGATATAATCCTTGATACCGGATTTTAATCCTTTATCAATAACATGTCTATTAACAGGATCAAGAATGATTATCGCATCTTTTTCCATCCTCAATGTCGATGCTGCATCTATCCAGTAACCCTTATATCCCGATTGTCTTAATTTAGAATAAACTTCTTTTGTATAACTGCCGCCCTGACAACTTACAATTATATCCATTTTCTTTAAGGTATCTATATTATAAGCGTCTTCCAATGGCGGTGTAGAAATACCCACATCAGGACCTTTACCTCCGACCTGTGATGTCGAAAAGAATACAGGTTCATATCCTTTGAAATCTTTTTCCTTGAGCATTCTTTCTATAAGGACGGAACCAACCATACCTCTCCATCCGATAAAACCAACCTTAAGCATTTTTTCCTCCGTGATCGTTTAGATAAAATTAGTGCAATATACATTTAAATCTTTAAGAATTCAATGATTTTTTTAAATTTTTGATTTGCTTTAAGGTTAAAACTTAGATATCATTACCTATAAAAAATCAATATATAAAATTATTTACTGATTATTTTTTTACCTTGTATTTACTTTTTATTTGCTTAATTAATTCTATCAATAATGGATTTGAAGAATTTCTTATATTGCAATCAATAAGAATATCTCTCCGTTCTTTTTCCATCCATCTGAATAATCTTGATGATAATTCTTTAATACTGTCTTTTTCCTGAACGATTAATACCATGCTTCTAAAATCTTCCCTTGATAAAAATTTTCTTGCAGTACCCAGCTGTATAATAAAATTCCTATTTTGCTCACCCGGGATAATCTCCACTCCCGATTTTAAATTGCTTTTTTGATTACCTATTAATTTTTGCTTTTCACGGTTTATCATATCAACCTGCATGTTATATTTTAATACATTTGCCTGTTGTATCATAAATAAAAGACCTTCATCATTTAATTCTTTAATAGATTTTATAAGTTCATTTTGTAATTTAGCAGTTTGTGAGGTTTTTTTAATTGCTGCTTTTTCATTTTTTGCCATACAATTCTCCTTTTAACAAGAATCATATCAAAATATGATATTTATTCCAATAATTTTGATTAAAATTTAAAAATTTTTGAGTACAGAGACTAAATTTTATTTTATAAATTATCCCCATCACATTAGTAAAGCTTAGTAACGGATCTCATTTTTAATCAGGAGAATACTTTTAAATATAAAACCCAATAATCAACAAATTTTGCTTTATTTACAGCAAGAGCATTTATCAGCATTACCACAATTATTCTCTTTTTTATTGTTTGTCCTATATGTACCTGTATCGCAATTCCAAATTATGCCAAAATCCGCATTAAAATCTTTCTTAACAGCTATATGCATACACTTCGGACACTTCCAGTTATAATATCCTTCGCACTTTTTATCATCAACATTGAATTCATTGTTGCAATCTTTACAATAAAAAACCATTTTTATCTCCAAAAAAAATTATTATTTAATTTCTTACAATTGAAATGCCTTTAGGCATAAAAGCTTATATTATATAGCAAGAGATTCATTATAAGTCAATAAGTCAAATAAAATATTCAAGATCTCTTTCTTGACAGAGAGGTTAAAAATCTTTAGAGGAGATATTTTGTAATTACGAAGTAAGTCAGGAAATTAAACCCATAGAGATTAAACTTTCTCAACAACACTCACTTTTAAGGTCTCTGAGATTTAGCATTAATATTACTGGTTTTTAGCAATATTTTATCGGTCACAAAAATCACACATTTATAATTTTTGTGACCTTTATATTAGACAACCGACTATCGAGCAAAATATAATCTATTAAATATTATTTTTTTGTATTATTGCCGGATTTGTCCATCTTCAAAGATTCGATGAATTTTAGTATCTGTTTGAATCCCAGTTTTCTTACTTCACGCTCTTTTATCTCCATGGATTTCTTTTGTAAAATACCCCAAACCTGTTCATGAGATATGGGTTCGTTATCTCTGTTAACTACGGCTTCATCATAAACAACTTGCACATCTCTTATGTAAGTAACAAAATCACCGCCCAAAAATTCTCCGGGCCTATATATTCTAAAGGCATGAAATTTAATATAAGGTTCATACTGTGGATAAAGAGGCACTATAAATAAATCCCTATTTTCTACTCTTTCGATATAATTTGGGTTTGTCCATATCAACCTTCGCCAGCCGTCAAAATTCAGACGCGTTGGGAAATCATATTCCTTAATTTCACCTTTTTCATTTTCAAGTAATACTGCAATGGAATTATTATAATTTAATCCATATACACGAAGCTCAATACGTTTGATCATGCCAACGTTTTTAATTACACCAAAGCCGTTTTCGAATTTATTACCCTTTCTTTCTATTTGTGCCGGATCAAGTTTGTTACCTCTATAATCCGTGTCTATATCTTCAAAGACAGGAATATCGAATGGAGGCTTTATTAAAGCCCAATTATTATAATAATCTTCGGGAAAGTTAATTCTTATAGCCATAATATTGTAACCTTTAGGCCTCTCTGCAGGAGGGTGCGTATCATCATCGTATAACACTTCTACCGGCTTTGAGTGCCATTCGGTACAGTAGGTTTTTTCTACATTTTTAACATGTCGTGCAGAAGAATTTAAAAGAATTTCCCAGTTATAGCAAGCGAGTGAGATTTTCATAACTTTTTTTTGGTCATCGCTAAAACTTGTACCTGCTACTTTTGAATAATCAATGAGAGTGAGCATATGCTGCGTACGATTAATTGGGTCGTGATTTGTATAATCAATCATCTTTGGATCATCGGCAGCAAGACTTATAGTTGGATCTGTACCATTACCATTTGCTTTTAATCTGTTAAAATCAATAAGCACAGATTTTGTCGGATACATTAAAAATACTGATAAAAATATTATCAAAATTAATATTAATTTTTTATTCATGTTATCTCCCCAAAGAAAATGATATACTAAATTAATATTTCGGTTAAAAAAAAAATTTGATTAGATAAATTTTACAAAGCCGCTATGCTAATTCTTAATTACTATTTTTTCCCACCGTATACTGCAAAATTATAATATTTCCAGATTACATCTATTTGTTTTAAACCTATTTTTTTAAGCCAAAAAATTTGATCGATAATTTTTGCAGGGCTGTCTTCGTTTTTGTATTTTACAAGCCAGTTGCCGTTAATCTCCTCCATTGTGCATGATCTGGACATGTAATTAATCCATTTTGACATATAAAAATCCTGTAACTTTTCATCAGAAGCTGTTACGACATCGGCATTATAGAAAACACCGTTTTTATTCAATGCATTGAAAATTTTTTTATAAAATTTAAATTTATCTTTATCCGTTACAAGATGATGCAGGGCAAGGCTTGATACTGCAACATCATATCTGGAATCGAATTTGTAATTATAAAAATCGTTTATTATAAATCTTGAGTCCTTATAATCTTTAAGTTTGTTTTTTGCAATATCAATCATGTTCTTCGAAATATCAATACAGGTTATCATTGCATTTTTAAATTTTTTTTCATCATAAGGGCAATAGTACCTGTACCGCACCCCATATCGATAATGTTGATTTTTTCATCTTCATTAAAAGGCACGGAGTTTATTAACGCTTCCAGCATTTCATTGTAGAATGGAATTAATTTTAAAATTATTTCATCATATATTTTTGCTTCATCTTCAAAATGATCCTTTATTGCATCTATTCTTTTGTCAGTGCCCATTTTATTTCCTTATTACATTTTTTACTATTATATATTTTGCAAACGATGTATGCAATCAAAATTATTGACATATCATTTATATTTAAATATAATCTGGATCAAATTTTTCTTATTGCAAAAAAGGGACAATTATATTTATGGAAATAAAAAAAATAGATTATCTTAACCACTCCAAAGCCTATGAGTTAAAAATAAACAATGACAAAATGATAATCGTTGCGGATTATGGTCCCAGAATTATTTTTTTTGGTAATGATAAAACCGGGAACGTATTATTTTTCGATGAAAAAAAGAAACTTGGCGTAAATGACTGGCACCTGTATGGCGGGCACAGATTATGGATAGGTCCTGAAACCGATCATACATACAACAGTGATAACGAACCATGTGACGTTATTATTGAAAACAGTACAATTAAAGTCTCAACTTTTGATCCTCAGACAAAGCTTGAAAAATCAATGTTTATATTTGAAGCCGAAAAAAGATTTAACATCAAGCATTCAATAGTAAATAAAGGCAATTTATTATATCAGGGTGCCATCTGGGCGTTGACGGTTGTAAACCCTAAAGGGACTGTATTTATGCCGGTTAATTCAAAAGGCGGATGGCAATTAAATAAAATTGTTTACTGGAAAAAATGGGGTAGCCAGACAACTAATATATCAAGCAAACAGTACGAACAAACTAATGATTTATTTTTAATCAAACCAACTGGAGAGACTGGTAAAGTAGGAGCTGCTGGACATGAAGGATTCATCGGGATTACGGATAAAAATTTTACTTTTTTAATAAAATTCGACAGACTCCCGATCGATAGTTATCCTGATGACAATTGTGCCATTGAGTGTTATACATGCAAAGATTTTATCGAGCTTGAAACCTTGAGTCCGAATATGATATTTATGCCCGATGTACCTGTAGTACATACCGAACAATGGATAATAGCGGATAAATTTATAAATCCAAAAGATGGGAATAAAATAAGAAATTTATTATAAATTTAATTATATATAATAAATATAATTTGACTCCCAAAATATAATCGTTTAAACTTGAAGTAGTAAACAATTAAAGGAGTTATGTATGGCACATGAAAGAAGAGTTGATGAAAGAATAACAGTTGATAAACTTCCGGACTGCCTTAAAGTAGTTTCATTTAAACTTGGATTATTTGAAGAATATACGGCTGATACTGTTAATGCCAGCAAATTCGGGATGTGTTTTATAGCTTCTGGATTAAATACTATGGATGTATCATCTGGACAGGAATTAACACTGATAATTTCTCAATATAATTACCGATTAAAATCAAAAGTTGTATATGCGATAAATGATGGTGATAATAAATTGAAATTTGGAATCAATTTTTACAATGGATACCCAATAGAAAAATACCATGAATTGATAAATAAAAGTTGATTTTTTTAATAAATCATAATTTTAAAAAGTGGGGATCTCTGTATGAATAAAACAGAGATAATAATATTACAAAAATTATCAAAAGCCACATCAAACATACCAAAAGATTTAAATGCAAAACAATTTATTCAGTCTATATTAAAACAGGCGATAGATATTACCGGATCAAATCTAGCCTGTTTTTATAAACAGAGTAATTTCAATTCGATTGATAATCCCTTGAAAATCAAGTATAAAATAGGAAGATATGATGTCCCTCAGATATTCTCAGATAAAAGCGGACTTGTAGCCTTTACTTATGAATGCAATGACGTCATAGTTTTACTTGAACGCAAAACCTCTCCTTTTGAAAATATTTTATTAAATAGTATTATGAATAGCGGGATATGTTTCCCGGTGGCAAATAAAAATTTATTTTTAGGAATTATATTTTTAAATTCAATAAATAAGAATTTTTATAACAGGGAAAAAATATTACTAATTGAATCTGTATTTAAGTTAACTCAAAATACTTTGAATAATTTAAAATTTGAAAGAAAAAATCAAAAATAACAACAAACGGAGTATTATATGAATTTATTAAATTACATTTTGCATTATTACAAATTTATTAATAATATAATATCAACTAACAAAAATTTAAAATTTGCCGTCTTTATTATTTTTATTTTAATTGTATCTATAATCTTTTTTAATATTATGATTAATCTTGTTAAATTTATAATTTTTTTTATAAGAATTATTAAAGTAAAAAAATATAATAAAGAGGCAAGACGACTATTAAAAGAAAAATATACTGAAAAATATCTTTTAAAAAGATCTTTCTTGATTGAGAATTTATTGTGCAAAAAAAATAAGGAACTTGCCGTAGAAATTGGAATCGATGAAATATGGATCAATAATCTTAATAAGAAAAAGCGGAAAATTGATTTTAAACGTGTACTAAATTATGCCAGCGACAAAGGATTGTTTGAATGTTTTAAAATATCATTGAAAAAAAACAAATATGGCAAACTTTTTATAAACTGGATAGATAAAAACGGAGATATATCAAATTTGCAAAAGCTTGCTATACAGTCTAATGGGCAGGACTTTGATAGAAAAAGCGGATTTATCATATTAAAAAGCAAATTGAACGAAATAAGAGAACTTCTTGGCTCTTTCGAATGGTTTGTAAGATTGTTTGCGGTTAAGATATTGTTACTGGATGACAATGATATATCAACTAGATTAATGTGGGATATGATGAGAGATTCTCATCATATAATCAGAAAACTTGTTGTAAATGAATATATGCCGATAGATAAAGAAAAACATTATAATGAATTATATAAACTATTAACCGAAGATCCTGTATTTGAAGTAAGGAAAGCTTGTTGGGAAAAAATTCATAGTATTTATCCTGATTACTTTAAAATTAATCAGAGATGTCTTAATGATAAAGAAGCACTATATATACTTCAATTGTTAAGAGGTGAATCAAAACAAGATGAAAATATCGCTCTTTACTATCTGGTGGACAATAACCTTGAGTTAAGATATGCGGCAGCTAATTATCTTGACAAAAGCGGCTGTCTATATAGACTTATATATGAGGTTGATCTTGGAGACAAAGAAGCTCTCAATAGAAATTATGAACTATTAAAGAAAGCTAGTGAAGTTAATGTCACCTCATTTTTGAGATGTGTTGGTGAAACAAATAATCCTGCATCATTGCTTATAGCAGCAAGGATTTTGCTTAACAAGGGAGATGTCTATTATATCACCATTCTTGCAAAAAAGGTTTTTTATCTGTACAGAGGAGAAAAGGATTATCAGGAATTATATGAAAAAACTCTTGAATGTGTTTCAACGAGAGGCAATGAAAGAGCTTTACGCCTTTATAATTATGAAATTAACAAAAGAAGGGATAGTGAGATTATTGAGTCTGTTTTATCATATTTTCCTACCAGAAATGAAAATATTTTTATTGACACTTTGTTTGATCTTCTTATTGATAATTATTTTAAATATGAAGAAAGCCTTTATAATGCTTTTTCAAAAATACCGGCATATATAATACTACCTATTGTTTTTGAGATAATTAATGATGATACACAGCGTTATCTGCATGAGATAAAGGTAAGAGCAATTAAACTTCTTGGAAAAATCAAAATGCATTATTGTCTTCAGTCTGTGCTTGAAAATCTTAACCTCATGTCTATAAACGAGGCTAATGAATTCGCATCTGTTTTAAAAGAATATCCTGCGGCATTATTTAATAAAAAAGTGGAGGATCTGGCCAATTCAATTGATTCCAGGATAAGGGCAAGTATTATATCTGTATTACCTGCAACTAAAAACAGAGATTTTATCAAATTGGTTCAAAAAGGATTAAAGGATGTTGATCCGGATGTAAGGATTGCATCGATGAATGCTATAGTGGATTTTGAAGAATACAAAGCTCTTGTAGATATTACCGATATGCTTTTTGATCCTGTTGAAAGGGTTAGAGTTGAAGCTGGCATAATTTTATCAAAAAGTGGAAATAAAAATATTTTGAAGACACTTGAAAAAATCCTGAATGATCCCAATGAGATTGTAGAAATCAAAAAAGCGATTATTACAGGACTTGGGCATTCTAAACTAATAGATTCGATAGAGTTGATTATCAAAGCGCTTGAGGTTCATGAAGAATTATATGAGAATGCAATTATAAGCCTTTCAGGGCATACCGAAAAAAATGAAATTAAAAAGATAATTGAATACTTTAAGGAGGCTTCTCCCAGATTAAAAGAGAGCATTGTTAAAGTATTTACCATAATGAAAGAAACGGCAGAGTCAATGCTTTGTGAGTTATTAAAAGACGAAAATCCGAATGTTAATCCTTATATAGCTGAAATTCTGGAAAAGACGGGATACATAGACAAGCTCATAAAAAATATTAATAACAAGGATTCACAGATTAGAAAGAATGCTGTAGAAATTCTTTCTTTAATCGGCACAACAAAATCATACAGGGGAGTGGTAATAGCAGCATTTGACCCTGACAATGAAATAAGGATAAAGGTGATTAAAGCGCTTGAAAAATTGGATAATGACGACAGTAAAAAAATTCTTAATGAACTTAAGTCTGATCCTGACAAAAAAGTAAGGAAATATACTCTCTGGGCGCTCGAAAGACTGCGTACTAAAGAAATATAATGCTTACATCGTCTCAAGTAATTTTTTAGATTCTTTGGAAAGATTGGTAAGCAGTGCATCTCCTTGCTGAATTGTCTTAAAAAAATCTGCAATAACGCTTTGTATAGAATCAAGGTCCTTTATTACCATTTCACCTCTAACATTAGTTTCATTAATCTTGTCTAGAAGATCCTTAACCATTGGTGTAATTTTTTCTACTTCAGCAGCGGCTTGAGCTGAGAGACTGTCAACCTGCTGAGCAACCACGGCAAAACCTTTTCCCGCTGCTCCTGCTCTTGCAGCTTCAATTGCAGAGTTAATCGAGAGCATGTGTGTCTGATCTGATATTGATGTTATTGCATCAACAATGGGTCTAAAGTCCTGTGATAGTTTTGTAAGAACTTCGTTTGCCTTACTAACATTATGCAGAGCATCATTAGTTAGAGAAAATGAATTGCTGATTTCTGCAAATATTATTTTCATAGAATTAAGAGTTTCATTTAATTTGTTTACATAGTCAGATACTTCGTGACTTATTGCATTGGTAGTTGTTATTTTTTTATCAAGTTTATTAAACATATAAAAATGACAGTTTTCTTTAACATTTAAGCCTAAATGCATTGCGATCGCCATTCCCGTACAGGAATTATATCCACAAAAACTACAATTTTGAAAATCTGTCTTTTTTATTTTGTTCATCTCGGCAAAATGTATTGTTAAATCTTTCTGTGTAATTTTGGCATAAACAGATTTTAGTCTTTTTTTATTGTATAATCTTTTAAAATCTATATTCTTAATTTTTGATTTATACTTATTCTGAATAAATTTAAATTTATTTTCTCCACCATTTTTTCTAATCTGTTCATTAATTTTTTTATTGATAACCAGATCATTTTCGTCCTCTGTTAAATCGTTTATTCCTCCAGGACCGTAGCTACATCCTTTTTCACAATTTAAAACATCGATTATCATAGGGGTTTCTTTATTTTCAGATAAGTTTTTTGCCAATTCATTAAAGTATTCACTGTAAATTTGTATGCCTTGAATGGATTTTATTTTATCCGGTTTAATTTTAAGATCTCTTAAAAGAGTTTTTTTTAAGCCACCGGGATTAGTATAAGATAGGGCTCTTTCAAATTGAGGAGAATCAAATTTATATTCTCCCAATTCTTCAATATTTATTTTTCTTTTATCAAGAAGTTTCTTTATTGTTTTAAATGTTATATTATAATTTATATAACTCTTGGTATTTGGATCAAGGAATTCGTAAGTTTTTGAAATACATGGACTTAAATATACTATTTCACCTTTAAATTTTTCTACCTCTCTTATGTATCTTGCTGTAGCTATAGCTGGGCTATCAACTGGAGCGAGGTATTCGATAAGCTCCGGTTTATACTGTTCTATATATTTTACAACTGTGGGACATTGTTGGGATATGACACATTTTGGTTTATTCTTTTTAATATACTCCACAAGTTTTATTGCTGATAATTCTGCACCAAAACTAGCATCATAAACTTTTAATGCTTTAAGCTGTGTTTTTAAAAAATATATAAGCCGGTTTGAATTACCATGCCAGTTTACCAGATGAGAAGGATCAAAAATATAGATAAGGTTTGAATGAGGTATAGACGCAAATCTATTAAAATCATCGGAGTATTTTCTAGCACCATGCGAACTGCATGCATCCACGCATCTCCCACAGTAGATACAATCCTGATTATTAACTATTACTGTTTTACCAGAAGAAGCATCGAGGCAGTATTTTACCGGACAAACCGATATGCATCTATGACAATTTACGCATTTTAACAAATCAGTATTAATTATTTCCATATTATTTTTATTTTCGTCTTTTTATTTTAAATTTTTATTTGTAATTAAAATATATACTTAAAAGAAGCCGTTTTGTCTATTTTAAAATGAATTTATTAACCGAAAAATCAAATTTTAAATAACTGCCTTTATCTTGTATTGAATAGATAATCCCGAATTCATTATTTCTAATCAAATTTCCGGCAATACCTATTTTCTGTCCTTTAACTATTTTGCTATTTTTTTTAACATATATTTCTTCAAAACATGAATAGGTAGATACCAATCCACTTTTATGTCTTATGAATACCGTTAGTCCATAGCCTGGTACCTTATCAAGATAAGTGATTTCTCCATCATCAACAGCGTAAACGATTCTATCTTCTTTATTCTCGCCGGTAATTATATTTATGCCTTCAAAGTGAGATGTATTGAATTTTTTTACTTTGCCATTAATTGGCAGATAGTAATCCAAATATTTTATTTTTACTGGTATTTTAAGTATTGTGCCGGATTTCACCTTGGTTATGTCGCTAATATTATTAATTTTGCATATTTCGTCAACTTTAATATTATATATTTTACTTACTCTCCAGAGTGTTTCCTTGTCTTTTAAAACATGGATTTTATATGCAGCATTACTGTTATTTTGATCTTCAGGCGATTTGCTGCTTAACGGGATTTTAATAATAAATCCCTCTTTAACCTTTGTGACATCATCGATGTTATTAAAAGAGCAAATATCTTCGAGTTTAACATTATACAGCTTGCTTATTTTCCAGAGAGTTTCTCCTCCTTTTAATTGATGAGTCGTATACTCGGTTGAATTAATTATAACTATAAGGAAAAGCGTAAAAAACATTAAAATAAATTTTTTATTCTGAAAAATAAGAAGCATATAAAAAAATTTCGGCATCTAATTTTATTATCTTTAATTGAGAAAAATTTTGTGTTAAAGCATCAATTCTTATATAGTTTTTGTTTAAGATATTTGAAATACTAAAAATGGTGATGAAGTTGCGATCATTTTATTAACTTTTAAAGCACAATAAAACTATAATTTCAGGTTTCAACTTTGATATTATTGTTTGTTATTTTCATCGTGTCCTTAAAATGAATCTGAAGATCCGTAATTATCTTTAAAAGAATAAACACTGACAAAAATCCAACCGATGCTGATTTTAAAAAGAATACTGCGAAAGCACCGATTATAATTGTCAAATGCATAATGATGATTCTTTTATAGGGATGAGTCATTAATTTGTCCGGTGTTGTAGATAAAAACTCTCCGTCCTTTATAAAATGTATGTAGAATGTGATTATATGGCTGACAAAAATTACAATAATAGCAAACAATTCGCTTTGCAATAATGAAATAGGTGATGAGAAGCAGGCAGAAACATAATTTTTAACCTGATCAAAAAAAGATGAAATTATTTCTGACAGTCCTTTGCCATCAACATCTATATTTAAATTCATTTTAAAAAACATCACAGAAAAAACAAGAATAAAGATAAGATGCACGACCATAAACCCGCCGTAATGAACTGTAAAAAAAGAAACAAAAAATATTGTACCTATTAAACCAAGTATGCTAAATTTGCCAGACTCTTTGTTAACAGCTCCGCTTAAAAGCATTTTGAATATATTAAAAAATCCGATTATAAAACTTTCAAACCAGTATATAAGAAGAATAGAGTATATCTGCCATTTAAATAAAAAAATCCCAAGTACTAAAATCAGATTAGCGATTATAATGCCTAAACTGGAAAGCCAAATATTCTTTTTATCAACGGTCGTAAATGGGAAAAGTTTCTGGAATATTAAAATGAAGATGTTATAAACACCCTGCATGGATTATTCCTTGATTAATACTGCTTTAATCCTTCTTACGCCTGCAGATGATGACTGCTCTTTTACTATTTTAAATTTGCCAAGCTCTCCGGTGTTTTTAACATGAGGACCACCGCAGACTTCTTTGGAAAAATCTCCAATTGTATATACTTTGACCTTTGCTTCGTATTTTTCGCCGAACAATGCAACTGCTCCGCTTTTTTTTGCTTCATCCAGAGTCATTACTTCCATTGTAACATCAAGCTTCCTTTTAATCTGTTCGTTTACAAGATCCTCGATTTTTTTTAAATTTTCTTCGCTTATCTTATCAGGATGTGTAAAGTCAAATCTCAATCTTTCAACTGTAATATTTGACCCCTTCTGATTTACGTGTTCCCCTAAGATTATTTTTAGTGCCTTATGGAGTAAATGTGTGGCAGTGTGGAGTTTTGTTGTCTCTTCAGAATGATCAGCAAGACCTCCTTTAAAACTTTGAGTCTGTGCCGATTTTGATAATTCCTTATGCTTCTCAAATTCCTTGTTAAATCCTTCTTCGTCAACTTTTAAACCCTTTTCCAGAGCAATTTCTTTTGTAAATTCCATAGGGAATCCGTATGTATCATACAGTTTAAATGCGACTCTTCCCGATATTAAATTTTGCTTGTTTTCAATGAGTTTTGAGATTATTTTTTCCAATTCGTGAATGCCTGTCTGAATGGTATCTTCAAATTTTAATTCTTCTTTATCTAGTTCGGACATTATTTTTACCCTGTTTTGTTTTAACTCGGGGTAAAATTCATTCATTAGATCGATAACAACTTCGGCGATCTTTGACAAAAAAGGTGTCTGAATTGATAATTTTTTACCATAGCGGATTGCCCTTCTTATCAATCTTCTTAAAACATAACCTGCTCCAACATTAGAAGGATTAACGCCGCGTTCATCTCCTATAATAAACACAGAAGCTCTTACATGATCGGCGATTATTCTCATTGCCTTTGACAATTCATCACTTTCTGAATACTTTTTACCCGACAATTGTTCGATCTTATCAAGTATGGGTACAAAACTCTCGGTTTCATAAACATTCTTCTTTCCTTGTAGCATTGCACATGTTCTTTCGATGCCCATGCCGGTGTCAACGTTTTTTTGCTTCAACGGAGTAAATGTACCGTCCTCATTCTTATTGTATTGCATAAAAACATCGTTCCAAATTTCAAAGTACTTTCCACAGCTGCAACCTGGGCTACATGAAGGTGAGCATGACGGATTACCAGTATCTATAAACATTTCGGTATCTGGACCGCATGGACCGGTATTACCTGCTGGACCCCACCAGTTGTCCTTTTTTGGTTTGAAATGGATATGATCATTTTTAATACCAAGATTAAGCCAGTACGATGCGGATTCATCGTCACGAGGTGCATCGCTGTCTCCTTCAAACACGGTCACATGAATTTTGTCAGTAGGAAACCCCAAATGTTTAGTTAAAAATTCAAATGACATCTCAATCGCTTCTTTTTTAAAATAATCGCCTAACGACCAGTTGCCAAGCATCTCAAAACATGTAAGATGTGAAGGATCACCAACGTCATCTATGTCCCCGGTGCGGATACATTTTTGAAAATTCACAAGTCTCCTTCCTTCAGGATGATTCTCTCCGAGTAAAAAGGGTACAAGAGGATGCATTCCTGCTGTTGTAAAAAGTACTGTCGGATCATTTTCAGGTATCAAAGATGCCGATGATATATGCTTGTGATTTTTACTTACAAAAAAATCAATGTATTTTTTCCTTAATTCTCTAAAATCCAATTTAATCACCTCTATATAATTATTATCATCTTTTACAACATAATTGTTGTATAGTACTCTATGCTGTCAACAAGCGACTCTCATGCCGCTTTGATAATGTCCTGCCTATTGTATCTCGTATTCTCTCCATCATTTGTTGTAATAAATGACTGGCTTAAAAACTATTTGATTTGATAGAGAAAAACACACTTTAATATAATCGATCATTCCTTTAACAATACTGTCTTTATTCATTAATTATTCCTTAAAAGTTTATATAAAGTATTAAGAGTGCGTCCCAAAATTATCTTTTTTGATGACATAATCTAAAACAAATT